>NZ_JAWMPW010000014.1:0-101448 GCF_033101115.1 Vibrio sp. TH_r3
GTGATTTAATCACTCCTTTTCACTTCAACTTTCGTTATCGATAATCTTCACTTTAGTCGTCTTTATTTGGACTTAATATAGTTGGGCCTGAGTTCTCAACTCTGTCAGGATAGTCGAGTGTATAGTGCAATCCTCGGCTTTCTTTACGTTGCATGGCGCAACGAACCATCAATTCAGCCACTTGCAGTAGATTTCTCATCTCAAGTAAGTTATTCGATACTCTGAAATTGCTGTAATAGTCGTGCGTCTCTTGTTGCAACATTTGGATTCGTCGCATAGCACGCTCCAGGCGTTTATCTGTTCGAACTATTCCCATGTAATCCCACATGAATAATCTTAGTTCGTGCCAGTTATGTTGAATTACCACTTCTTCGTCTGAATTACATACTTGGCTCTCATCCCAAGCAGGCACTTCTGGAGGTAATTTAGCACCATTTATATTGGCTAGAATGTCTTTTGCTGCTGACCAAGCATACACAACGCATTCAAGTAGAGAATTCGACGCCATTCGGTTGGCTCCGTGGAGCCCAGTATAGCTAACTTCCCCAATCGCATATAACTGTTTAAGATCGGTTTGTCCCTGTTGATTAACCATCACTCCACCACAGGTATAGTGCGCAGCAGGAACAATCGGAATTGGCTCTTTGGTCATATCAATACCAAGATCTTGTAATCGTAGATGAATTGTCGGGAAATGTTTTTCGATAAAATCAGCCGGTTTATGGCTGATATCTAAAAACATACAATCCGCACCCAGACGTTTCATTTCAAAGTCGATTGCTCGGGCAACTACGTCTCTTGGTGCTAGTTCTCCTCTTTTATCGAAATCGGGCATAAAACGAGTGCCGTCAGGACGAAGAAGAAAGGCACCTTCACCTCTTAATGCTTCTGTAAGCAAAAAGTTACGAGCTTCAGGATGGTATAAACAAGTTGGATGAAATTGATTAAATTCCAAGTTAGCGACTCGACAACCTGCACGCCATGCCATGGCGATACCATCACCAGATGAAACATCCGGATTAGAAGTATATTGATACACTTTAGAGGCGCCGCCGGTTGCCAATACCACAAATTTAGCGCGTACAGATTCAACGTGTTCATCATTACGATTCCAGATGTAGGCTCCGATAACTTTATCTTTGTCACCGCCAACTTTATCTTCGGTAATAAGATCTAACGCGTTATAACGTTCGAATATGGTAATGTTTGGATGGTTAAGTACATTATCTTGCAGCGATGTTTGCATTGCCATTCCAGTCGCATCTGCTGCATGCAAAATGCGGCGATGGCTATGCCCACCTTCGCGAGTTAAATGGTAGCGAGGTTTTTCATCGGAATAATTTTCATCACGGTCAAAGGGCAGTCCGCCATCAATTAGCCACTGTACGCACTCTTTTGCGTTTTGAGCAATAAATTGAACGGTTTCTTTTTCGCAAAGATCCCCACCGGCAATAAGAGTGTCCTCCACATGCGATTCAATACTATCCGACTCATCAAATACTGCTGCAATTCCACCTTGAGCATAAAAGGTTGAACCCTCACTTCTAGGGCCCTTGCTTAATACGATGACTTTTGCATGTTCTGCTATACGCAGAGCTAATGAAAGACCGGCAGCTCCACTACCAACAACTAATACATCACACTGGTGATCTCTATTCGTGTCCATAAATTTATACAGTTCCTGTTTAGAGGCGAAAACGTCGCCCCCTCAAAATACCTCAGCTACATCACTGATTATGTGACTAAAAGGCTTTACCTTCAAATTTCTTTCATCAATTGAAGCTAAGAATAGTTGCATTTACTTATTTTCGCCCTCACTATCCTCATGAAATGGAACGTAGAGTTTTTGATAAGAGCAGTAACAATTTGTCTGTAATTATAACTCAGTTCCTTCCAAGCGAGTAAATTCATCACTAAGTTCAATAAAGTTGATATTATATTCAGAATTATTGAACTTTTTAAATTTGCTAGAGTCACAATAGTGCTCATGTAAGTGGTGGTGTCAACACTACATTTTGCATAATAAAAGCTCATATCTGAGAAGATAAGGCCGATAACATAGGAGTATGTGCTCGAATGAACGAGCAGTTGACAGATCAAGTACTCATTGAGCGAGTTCAGAATGGAGATAAACAAGCTTTTAATCTTTTGGTCATAAAATACCAAAATAAAGTATGTAATCTTATCTCTAGGTATGTAGGTAATTCTGGTGATGTACAAGACGTAGCACAAGAAGCGTTTATTAAAGCTTATCGTGCCATCCCTAACTTTAGAGGGGAAAGTGCGTTTTATACGTGGCTCTATAGAATTGCCGTTAATACTGCGAAGAATCACATCGTTGCACAAGGTCGAAGACCTCCTGCTAGTGATGTGGACGCTGATGACGCTGAATATTACGAAACAGGCAGTGCGTTAAAAGAAATATCGAACCCTGAGAACTTAGCGTTGTCCAAGGAACTGAAACGCGTCGTTTTTAATGCGATAGAAGCACTGCCGGAAGATTTAAAAACAGCAATGACGTTACGAGAGCTCGATGGTTTAAGTTATGAAGATATTGCTGAAGTTATGGATTGCCCTGTTGGGACAGTCCGTTCACGAATTTTTCGCGCAAGGGAAGCGGTAGAAAAGAAAATTCAACCGCTTTTGCAACATTAATGTTTTTTCTGGTATCAACCAGAATACTAATATGGTGAATCGAATGGCTGACAAAGAACTACTTTCAGCACTCATGGATGGACATACTGTTGATCAAGCTCTAATTGAAGAGCTAGAACAAAATGTTGAAAGTCAGGATACTTGGAAAAATTATCACCTCATTGGCGATGTTATGAGAGGTGAGTCTCCTGAAACAGTAAATTGGAATATTGCTGAAAGTGTCGCGGCCGCGTTAGATGCTGAACCTGCACATCGTTCCGACTCTTCTCGTGTCAGTGTTACCGACTCTACTATCAAACAGATACAATCTGATGAGGTCGGTGCTACGCCACATATAGAATCACAACCAACACCAGTTGAAGTAAGACGACAACTACCTGCATGGTTAACACAAATTGGTCAGGTCGGCGTTGCTGCTTGTGTCTCTTTAGTGGTTATAGTGGGTGTTCAGCAATACGGTGATTCAGAATCATCGAGTCGTGCTATCGCATCTCAACCGGTATTACAAACTATACCGTTAACAGGTAGTGTGGAGCCAGTTAGTTTAACTCGAGAATCTGTGTCAGTAGACAAGAATAATGATGCTCAGTTAACTGAACAACGACGTCGAATTAATGCTATGTTGCAAGATTATGAATTACAGCTTCGCTTATCATCTGAAAAATCGAGCGTAGATAAAACAGAAATAGAATCGGTAATTGAATGAACAAACTTCTGATCAGTGCTTTGACACTGTTCAGTTTGATTCCAACCCAAGCCTCCGCTGAGGAGATCTCAGCTGAGGCTTTGTTGCATCAAATGAACCATGCAAGTCAGCACTTAAATTATGAATTGTCGTATATCTTAATTAAGAAAAATAGCATTGAGCCATTGCGATATATGCATGCGCTAAATCAAGAGACTGAATATGCGCATTTAGTTTATCTAAGTGGACCGATTAGAGAAGTAATACGTCGCGATAACGAAGTAAGCTATATTGAACCAGGTGTCGAACCTTTTTCGATCGAATCAGGTAATATGATTGCTCCTCTAATTCCAATGATTGATAGTGACATAAATGCTTTGAGCGAGTTTTACGATTTCGTTCTTGTTGGTCGCTCAAGGGAAGCGGGTGCTGCCACTCAAGTGGTTCGTGTTGTACCTAAAGACGGCCAACGATATTCTTATGTAATGTGGATTGACGAAAAATCTAAATTACCTCTTAGAGCGGACTTACTGGATCGTGACGGAGAAATTATCGAGCAATATCGGACGATTTCTTATACAGTTAACCAACGTATTGCAGCTGTTCTCGAACAGTTAGACAGTGTCAAACTACCTGATGTGATTTCTATGCCTAAACAGCAATCTACAGAGTCATTTTGGTCTGTAAAATGGATTCCTGCTGGATTTGAATCGCACAGTTTAAATCGCTATAACATGGTTATTACACACAAAACTGTGGAAAGCCAAATGTATAGTGATGGTTTGTTTAGTTTTTCAGTGTACGTTTCTGATAGCGATGATCTATCGTTAAAGAGTCAATTAATTCGTCAGGGACGTAGGACGTTACATAGCGTTGTTAAAGGTGAACGAGAAATTACAGTGGTAGGTGATATTCCACCTGCTACGGCTGCTAAAATAGCAACGTCAGTTGTCTTTAGTATTGAAACCAAAGATCCAGACCAAGCAGCCTCTCCAGTTAAAGAGGAATAAATAAAATGATGACAGCACTCGCTACCGTTGTGTCCGTTTCAGAGACAAATAACGGGTACAAAATTGACTTGTCTTGTGAACAACAAACAAGCTGTAGTAGTTGTGCGTCTAAAAAAAGTTGCGGAACGGGGATGGTGTCTAAAGCCATTGGTAGTAAAAATCATAAATGGCAGCTCACTTCTTCGGTTGCAGTAAAACCTGGACAGGTAATAGAGATTGGTTTACCGGAAAAAGACTTAATTCAATTTGCTTCACTTGTATATCTATTGCCATTGTTCATGCTCATGCTTGGCGCTTTGTTCGGTGAGCAAGTGGTTAGACCAATGATAAGTGGAGGAGAAGGTTGGACTATTCTAGCATCTGCTTTGTTTATGTTTGCTGGTATATGGCTTGCGAAGGCGTTATCCACTAGACTTAAATCTGAATCAGAGCAGGTAATCACTTTACTCCGTGTTTTAGGTGAAACAATCACGCTGAGTGAATCAAAAAAATAAGCATTTTCTGCGACAAAAGAATCGCCTTTTTTCTAACGTTTATTGTTTGAAATTGTTTTATCTAATCAGGTTATTTTGAATGAAAATAACTTCAATTGACTATTTGCAGGTAAATGAAGATAGCGACAAAGACCGAAATTCGGTAGAATCGCCCAACTTGATCGAAATACCATCAAAGATGTGTATTTTTCCCATTCAATTTTACAAAGAGTTAACTCACGCCAACCTATGAAGCACATTCGCAATTTTTCGATTATCGCCCATATCGACCATGGTAAGTCGACACTATCTGACCGTTTAATCCAAGTTTGTGGAGGATTAAGTGAACGGGAAATGGATGTACAAGTTCTTGATTCTATGGATATAGAACGCGAACGCGGTATAACCATTAAGGCTCAAAGTGTCACATTAGACTATACTGCGCAAGATGGTGAAACCTATCAGCTTAATTTCATCGATACTCCTGGTCACGTAGATTTTTCTTATGAAGTTTCTCGTTCGCTTGCTGCTTGTGAAGGTGCACTACTGGTGGTTGATGCTGGCCAAGGTGTTGAGGCACAGACCGTAGCAAATTGCTATACAGCGATTGATATGGACTTAGAAGTCGTTCCAATTCTAAATAAAATAGATTTACCTGCTGCTGATCCAGAGCGCGTTTCTGAAGAAATAGAAGAAATTGTTGGTATTGATTCACTTGAAGCGACTCGCTGTTCCGCTAAAACAGGTATTGGCGTTGATCTGGTATTAGAAAATATTGTTCGAGCAATTCCTGCCCCAGAAGGGGATCCAAACGCACCACTACAAGCGTTAATTATTGACTCTTGGTTTGATAATTATCTTGGCGTTGTTTCTTTAGTGCGTATTAAAAATGGCGTATTGAAGAAAAATGATAAAATAAAAGTGATGAGTACTGGTCAAGATTGGGGGGTAGATCGAATTGGTATATTTACACCTAAGCGATTAGATACTGAACAGTTGAGTACTGGTGAAGTTGGTTGGGTAGTTTGTGGTATAAAAGATATCTTAGGGGCTCCTGTTGGTGATACGCTAACACACGCGAAAAAAGGTTGCGAAGAAGCATTACCTGGCTTCCAACGAGTTAAACCTCAGGTTTATGCTGGTCTTTTCCCTGTGTCGTCAGATGATTATGAAAATTTCCGTGATGCATTAGGTAAATTAAGCTTAAACGATGCGTCATTATTCTATGAGCCAGAAAGTTCCGCAGCTCTTGGCTTTGGTTTCCGTTGTGGATTTTTGGGTATGCTCCACATGGAAATTATCCAAGAACGTTTAGAGCGTGAATATGACCTCGATCTGATCACTACAGCACCAACCGTTGTGTACGAAGTGAAGACCAATAGCGGTGATATTCTGTATGTTGATAGCCCAGCGAAGCTTCCTGCAATTAACGATATTGACGAAATTCGTGAACCAATCGCACGTTGTAATATTCTAGTACCATCAGAATATCTCGGTAATGTAATTACACTGTGTGTTGAAAAACGTGGTGTTCAGGTTGATATGGTTTATCACGGTAATCAAGTGGCCGTGACTTATGATGTGCCAATGGCAGAAGTGGTTTTAGACTTCTTTGACCGTTTGAAGTCAACATCTCGTGGTTACGCTTCTCTAGATTATAATTTTCAACGTTTTGAAGCATCAAATATGGTTCGAGTTGATGTATTACTTAATGGTGAAACGGTTGATGCTCTTGCGATTATTACTCATAAAGACATCGCTCAATCTAGAGGACGTTTGTTAGTTGAGAAAATGAAGGAATTTATTCCTCGTCAAATGTTTGATATTGCCATTCAAGCTGCAATTGGTAGTCATATTATTGCTCGTTCAACAGTAAAACAGCTGCGCAAAAACGTAATTGCTAAGTGTTATGGTGGTGATATTAGCCGTAAGAAAAAATTGTTGAAGAAACAGAAAGAGGGTAAGAAGCGCATGAAACAGATTGGTAACGTAGAGTTACCACAAGAAGCGTTTTTAGCTATTCTTCACGTAGGTAAAGATTAATCCTACATCGATAAATAAATAGTAATAAAGAAAGGGTATTGAATTGAATGCCCTTTCTTCTTTTTGGAAATAAAGGGAAACCCATGGCTAATACATTTTCACTCATCTTGGTTCTGGTTACTTTGGTTACCGGTGTTATTTGGTTGCTAGAAAAATTAGTATGGGGAAAAAAGCGACAATTAAAAGCATCAGAAGTACAAGCGCAAACTAGCGGGCTATCTGATGATGTAGCAAATAAGATCACTGCACAACCTTGGTGGGTAGAGAACAGCGTTTCTATTTTTCCTGTTATCGGGTTTGTACTGATTCTTCGCTCTTTTATCTATGAACCTTTCCAAATTCCATCTGGTTCTATGATGCCAACTTTACTAGTTGGTGATTTTATCCTAGTGGAAAAATTTTCCTACGGTATTAAAGATCCTGTGTTTCGTTCTAAATTGATTGAAACAGGTAAACCAGAGCGTGGTGATGTGGTGGTATTCAAATATCCCCCTCAACCTAATATTGATTATATAAAGCGCGTAGTTGGTATGCCAGGTGATACTGTGCGTTATAATAGTAAAAAAGAAATATGTATTCAGCCTCAGGGAGAGACAAGCTGCACACAAGTTGCACTATCTAACGTTGTAAAAAGTCAGTTTCAGCAACAAGGTGTTCCGCTTATTCAATTGGATGAGAAACTTGGTAGTGTAGAGCATCAAATTTTGGTTAATCCACTACGTCAAGATCAGACTGCGGCTTATCATCCGCGCAGTGGTGTTGGTGAGTGGGTTGTGCCTAAAGAACAGTACTTTGTGATGGGGGATAACCGTGACAATAGTGCAGATAGCCGCTTTTGGGGCTTTGTACCTGAAGCGAATTTAGTTGGTAAAGCTGTCGGTATTTGGATTAGCTTTGAGTTTGAACGTAGTGCAAGCAGTGTACTGCCTTCATGGATCCCTACCGGTGTGCGTTTTAGTCGCGTCGGTGGCATAGATTAATAGAGAGAGCATGGTTACTATTCCTATCTCCAAGTTAGAGAACAAGATCGGTTATCATTTTAATGATGCTGGTCTTCTTCATTTGGCGTTAACACATCGTAGCGCCAATGGAACACATAATGAACGTCTTGAATTCTTGGGCGATTCAATTTTAAGTTTTGTCATTGCAGATGATCTCTATCATCGTTTCCCTAAAATAGACGAAGGGGACATGAGCCGCATGCGTGCCACTCTAGTCCGAGGAAAAACCCTAGCCGAGCTTGGGCGAGAATTTGTCTTAGGAGATTACTTAAAATTAGGTCCAGGTGAGTTAAAAAGTGGTGGTTTTCGCCGTGATTCAATTCTTGCTGATGCAGTAGAAGCAATTATTGGTTCAATCTACCTTGATAGTGATATTGAGGTAGTAAGAGGAATCATTCTCGCTTGGTACAAATCTCGTCTTGATTCGATTGAACCAGGTGTGTCACAAAAAGATCCGAAAACACGGCTGCAAGAATTTTTACAAGGGCGTAAAAAACCTTTACCCGTTTACACTGTGACGAATATAAAAGGTGAAGCTCATAATCAAGAGTTTACCGTATCTTGTAACTTATCCGGTGTAGATAGACCGGTTATTGGAGTAGGGACTAGTCGTCGCAAAGCAGAGCAAGCCGCTGCGCAACTTGCTCTGGAGAAAATATCCAATGTCTGATGATAATAACGAATTCGATTTAGATGCTTATTTTGCTAAAAATGAGCAAGAGACGGTATCTACAGAAAACCAACATTGCGGTTTTATCGCCATTGTTGGTCGTCCTAACGTGGGCAAGTCAACGTTACTTAATCATTTGTTAGGGCAAAAAATATCGATAACATCTCGTAAGCCACAAACGACTCGTCATCGAATTATGGGTGTTGAAACCGAAGGTGATTTTCAAGCGATTTATGTCGATACGCCAGGACTGCATATTGAAGAAAAACGAGCGATAAACCGGTTAATGAACCGTGCTGCGAACAGCTCATTAAGTGATGTTAATTTGGTGTTATTCTTGGTTGACGGAACGCATTGGACTGATGACGATGAAATGGTGTTAACGAAGCTGAACAAAGCTAACTTTCCTGTTGTTTTGTGCGTGAATAAAGTCGATAACGTCAAAGATCCGAATGATGTTATGCGCCATATGCACGAACTTTCTAGCAAAATGGAATTTGTCGACGTTGTGCCTATTTCTGCCAAAAATGGTAAAAATACTGATGTATTGCGTAAACATGTACGAGAGCATTTACCTAAAGCTGAACATCATTTTCCTGAAGAGTATGTAACTGACCGTTCACAACGCTTTATGGCTTCGGAAATAGTACGAGAAAAATTAATGCGTTTTACCGGTGACGAGCTTCCGTATTCGGTAACAGTGGAAATAGAGCTATTTGACTACAACCCTGATACGGATGGCTTCCACATTAATGCTCTGATTTTGGTTGAGCGTAGTGGTCAGAAGAAGATGGTTATTGGTAAAGGTGGCGAAAAAATAAAAACGATTGGTCGTGAAGCTAGACTGGATATGGAAGAATTATTTGGTCGTAAAGTGTATTTAGAAACATGGGTAAAAGTGAAATCTGGATGGGCAGACGACGAGAGAGCACTTCGTTCTCTTGGCTATATGGATGATGTTTAATCAGTTACGTATCTATTAGTTAGACTTGGCCTCTGTTTTATGAGGCCAAATATCTAAAGTTAGGGCGATTCTATGAGTGATAATTTACAACGATGCTTTGTTCTTCACCGACGTCCTTACAGTGAGTCCAGTTTAATTTTAGACGTGTTTAGCGAAGAATATGGACGTGTCACTTTGATGTCGAAAGGTGCTCGTGGTAAGCGCTCAAACCTCAAAGGTGCACTGCAACCCTTTACTCCTTTATTGATGAAATGGTCTGGCAAAAGTGGAATGAAGACACTTCGCCAGGCTGAACCGATAAGTTTGGGGCTTCCTATACATGGAATAAATCTCTATTCTGCATTATATGTCAATGAGTTACTTGGCCGTGTTATAGAAAATGAAACACCATATCCTGCCCTTTTTCATGATTATCTACACGCATTAACAGAGCTTGCCCAAGCAGAGAACCCAGAACCCGCCCTTCGACGTTTTGAATTATCATTGTTATCTGCATTAGGTTACGGTGTTGATTTTATGCACTGTGCAGGCAGTGGTGAACCGGTTGATCCCGATATGACTTATCGATTTCGTGAGCAAAAAGGATTTATTGCCAGCGTTCGTTATGACAACCTTACCTTTTATGGTAACGAACTGATTGCTATAGCAGAAAGACGTTTTTTGACTAGAGATCAGTTAAAAGCGGCAAAACGCTTTACACGAATAGCCTTAAAGCCTTATCTTGGCGGAAAACCATTAAAGAGTAGGGAACTATTTGTTGTTAGAGCAGCAAATCCCAAATTACGGAGTATAGAAAAATGAGCTCTATTTTATTAGGGGTCAATATTGACCATATTGCGACTTTACGAAATGCACGCGGTACGAAGTACCCTGATCCTATTCATGCCGCAGAAATAGCTGAAAGAGCAGGAGCGGACGGCATAACTATTCACTTACGTGAAGATCGTCGTCATATATTAGATCGTGATGTTCGAATTCTAAGAGAGACAATTCAAACGCGCATGAACTTAGAAATGGCCGTAACAGATGAAATGGTCGATATTGCCGTTCAAACTCAGCCTGAATTTGTTTGTTTAGTACCAGAAAAACGTGAAGAGTTAACCACAGAAGGTGGTTTAGACGTAAAAGGCCAGCTTGAAAAAATTAAAACCGCTACCGAAAAATTAACTGCAGCAGGTATTAAAGTTTCATTGTTTATTGATGCTGATCGTGAACAAATCGATGCTGCAAAAGCGTGCCAAGCACCATTTATCGAACTTCATACCGGTCATTATGCTGATGCAAGCACAGAACAAGATCAACAAGATGAACTTAAGAAAATTGCAGCGGCCGCAAGTTACGCTGATGATCTAGGTATAACAGTGAATGCGGGTCATGGCCTGACTTATCATAATGTCGCCGCTATTGCTGCTCTGCCTGAAGTGTATGAGTTAAACATTGGTCACTCTATTATGGGAAGAGCAGTGTTTGATGGCCTAGACAAGGCTGTCGCAGATATGAAATCAATTATGATAGAAGCTAGACGATAAGCTAATGGCGATTGTTGGGCTGGGTACAGATATAGCAGAAATTGAGCGAATAGAAAAAGCGCTGGCTAGAAATAGCCATGCTTTTGCTGAACGAATTTTATCGGTATCTGAATTGCAGACTTATTCCACGCACAAGCAGCAAGGTCGCTATTTAGCTAAACGCTTTGCTGCAAAAGAAGCCGCTGCAAAAGCTCTGGGAACTGGTATTGCCCATGGTGTAACATTCCATGATTTCGTTGTGAGCAATGATGACAATGGCAAGCCGATTCTGGTACTTTGTAACAAAGCGCAGCAAATCGCACAAAGTAAACAGGTAGCAAGTATCCATCTTTCTATTTCAGATGAAAGGCATTATGCGGTAGCCACAGTAGTTATGGAGTCAAAAGCATAATTGCCTCAAAGATATAATTGTTAACGAGATAACCATATAATTCAAATCGCGTAATCTAGGTACGTTATAACTAACGTAAATAATAACTAACGCAAATAATAACTAACGCAAATAAAGTTGCGCTGTTGTGGTCACTTTATGCATCTCATCTTGTAATTCAAACAGTTCAGGTTCAATTTCTTCTAAACTGCTTCCTGAACGTAACAGTCTTTCTATTTCCGCACATACCGCTTTAAGTTTTGGTACACCACTGTATGAACAGCTACCATGAAGTTTGTGTATATGGTGCAATAGATCTTCTATCGGATAATTACTATCGTCTAATGCTTGTTGTGCCACGATTGTTACCTCAGCGATATAATCCATCAGCATCTGCAACATTTCTTTGGCTAGATCAGCTTTATTAGCGGCTTGTTTTAATGCCATTTGCCAATCAATAATGATGTCATATTCTGCATCTACTGACTGGGTGTCTGTGATGACTTCATCAGGAATATCTAGTTTATTTACCGTTTCATTTTCATTAGGGTTCCAGTGAACTAACACTTGCTGCAATATGTGTTCTTCGATCGGCTTGGTTAAGTAATCGTCCATTCCTGCATTGAGTAAACGATCGCGTTCACCGCTCATTGCATGCGCTGTTACTGCGATAACAGGTGTTTGACTGTTGAGTTCGGTTTGTTTGATTTTTTTGCTTGCTGTCACACCATCCATATGTGGCATTTGGATATCCATTAGTACCATGTCAAATTTTTGTTTCTCTGCTTCTTCAACGGCTTGTTGGCCACTTGAACATGAAGTGACATGTTTTACTCGTTCACTCAGTAAGGCGGTAATCAGTTTCAAGTTAGCTGGATTATCATCGACAGCCATCACATTAAGCTCTAACTGATGGTTTATGGTTGGTTGTGCTATGACTGATTGTTCTAATAGCGCGCCTGTTTGTTGTTGATGCTTCGCTAGAGAGCTGAGTAGTTTTCTGCGCGATAAAGGCTTAGTCATACATTGAACTTGATAAGTCGCGGAAATTTTTTCAGCCAATGCTAGCTCTGTACTTGGTATTGCTACGATAACTTGATCTGTATAAGTTTGAGTGATAGCCACCCATTGGCTGACTTCTTCAAAGCTATTTTCTTTTTTTGGAGAAAGACTAATAAGAACACAATCTTGCTTTTCAAAATTATCTGGCACACTAGTTTGGTAGGTCACTAGTAAGCCTTCCAGACCTAATTGTTGCTGAACAATAGAGGCAGCTTGCATATTGGGTTCTATTAGTAGAACGCGTTTATTGCGTAAATATTGGCTTTCTACTTGATGCAGTTGAGGCAGATCTGTACTGGCTAAGCGAAGAGTAAACCAAAAGGTTGATCCTTGATGTAATCGACTGGTTAAGCTTATTTCACCGCCCATTTGACCAACCAGTTTTTGGGTAATAACCAAACCTAATCCAGTACCACCATAGCGTCTTGAAATACTGGCGTCAGCTTGGCTAAATGCCTGAAATAACTGAGCTTGTTGTCTTTCTGATATACCTATTCCCGTGTCTCTAACCATAAATTGCAATTCGACAATGTCATCTTTTTGCGCTCGCAATTCAACACTAATGTCGATATTGCCTCGTTCAGTAAACTTAATGGAGTTGCCCATTAAGTTTGTTAGAACTTGTTGAATCCTTAATGGATCGCCTATCAGTCCAGCTGGGATTTTAGGATCAACTTTTAAGGTGATTTCTAAGCCTTTTTCATGTGCGCTTGTGGCTTGTAAACTCACCACTTCTTCTAAGCTTTCTTGGAATTCAAAAGGAATGTTTTCTAACAGTAGTTTGCCAGCTTCGAGTTTAGAAAAATCTAAAATATCATTGATGATATTCAGTAGATTATTAGCTGAACGTTCAATGGTTTGTAAATAATCGGTTTGACTGGAAGTAAGTTGAGTTTTCAACATTTGTCGAGTAAAACCAATCACCCCATTTAGTGGTGTTCTTAGCTCATGTGACATATTTGCTAAAAATTCTGATTTTACCCTTGCCGCTTCTTGGGCGCGTTTTTTTGCAATATCTAATTCAACATTTTGTATCTCTAATTGTTCTAAGGTTTCTCTTAAATCTGATGTGGCTTGATCGATACTATGTTGCATTTCAACATGATATTCAGATAACGACATCGCCATGGCGTTAATACCATTTTTAAGCGAATCTAGTTCACCATGCATAGTGCCTTCAATACGAGAATCGAGGTGTCCTCGACGTATACGATCCACGGTTTCTTGCATGTTGGTTATTGGTTTCGTGACATCATGCATTAATCGATAAGCAAAAACACTGGAAAGTCCTAGCCCCAAGGCTAATACAACCAACGCAGTAAAGATCTCTTGGTATTGTTGCAGACGCAATGAAGAAAGATCCAACTCCATAGAAATATAACCGAGCGGTAAATTAGGGTCAGTTGCGGTTTCATTTTGTAAAGAAAACTTCCCTTCAGCAATAATTGGAGCACGTAAGATTAAATGAGAATCGACCAATTCTATATTAGTTAAAAGCGGAATAGGTTTATCATTGGGAAAAGTTAAAGAGTCAAAATTTGGATGGAAGTTTGAGGTCACGAATAGTTGATGGTTGGCATCGAATACCGCGATACTGCGTACTATGTTTGAGTTTTTCCTATGAGCATAACTGATGATGCGTCGAACGGCTTCATGGCTTTGTTCTGTCATGCCATACTCACTAGCAATAGCTAATGGTTCTAAAATACTGGTTCCAGACGATATTAATTGTGTTTCCAAGTCGTTGTAACGATTGGACGTAAAAAAAGTACTCAACAGCAAGCCTACGATGAGAGTAGGGGCTAAAGTTAGAGTGATTACACGGGCACGCAAGCCATATCTTGTCATTTTTACCTGATTACTTATTCTCTGATTACAATAGAGTCTGGATATGGGAAAATATCTTAATAGCTTAAACAAAGCATTAATATTCCACAATCACGCAGCGTTAGAATAGTGATACTAGGACAAAAGAGACCCACATGGCACGTTTTTATCAACCAAAAAAGAAAATTGTACTGGATACTAAGCATCAACAGTTTGATGTAGAAAGGTTAGATCACCACGGAGCGGGGATAGCTTGGTTAAAAAATAAACCAGTATTTATTGAAGGTACATTGCCTGGTGAAAAAGTGTTGGCTCAGTTGACCGAAAATAAAAGTAAATTTTCTCGAGCTAAATTAATTAAAATTTTAACGCCAAGTCCACAAAGAATAGAGCCGTTTTGTCCTCACTACCAAGATTGTGGTGGCTGCAATATGCAGCATTTGAGCTATGACGCGCAAATTGAATATAAACAACAATCATTAAGTCAGCTAATTACTCAGTTTTCTACTAAAAAAAATGAACCTAGAGAACAAGTGCCTTTTATCTCAGGTGATCCGCTAGGTTATCGCAGAAGAGCTAGGATCAGTCTGTATCTAAATAAAAAAAATGCTCAACTTGAATTTGGTTTTCGGAAAAAGCAAAGTAAACAGATTGTGCAAGTTAGCCAGTGTGCTGCGTTAGAGCCTAAATTAAATCAACTGCTTCCTGAACTTTACACGTTACTGTCACTTTTTAAAAAGCCAGGAGAGTTAGGGCATGTTGAACTGGCCTTAGGTGACAACCAACCTGTTGTTACTTTACGAGTAATGAAAACCTTGCCAGAACAAGATTTGTCCGCATTAATCCAGTTCGCCAAAACCCATCAGTTGAGCATGTATTTATTGGTAGAAAAAGAGCCATTGCAGCTTATTTTCGGTGAAAAACCGTCCTACAGTGAAGGGGGTTTTACTATTCCTTTTTTACCGACTAATTTTATTCAGGTGAATAGGAAAGTGAATCAACAGATGGTTGAACAAGCGATAAAATGGTTAAGTCTTGAACCGAAAGATCGAGTGCTCGACTTATTCTGTGGTCTTGGTAATTTTAGCTTACCTATTGCATTAAAAGCACATTCAGTGGTGGGAGTAGAAGGTGTTCAGGAAATGGTTGAGCAGGCTGAAGATAATGCTAAGCTCAACAATATTGATAATATTCAGTTTTACCATGCTAATTTAGAAAACGACATAATTGAAAATGATTGGGCGCAATCAAAGTTTGATAAAGTGTTGTTAGACCCAGCGAGAGCGGGTGCGGCAAGTGTTGTTGAACAACTGTCAAAGTTAGGAGTACATAGAGTAGTGTACGTTTCTTGTAATCCTGCTACGCTTGCCAGAGATAGTAAAGTTTTACTTGAACAAGGTTTCAAATTGATTCGACTAGGGATGTTGGATATGTTTCCTCATACTAGCCATTTCGAATCGATGGCTTTATTTGAACAACAGAAGGTTAAACGAACTCGCTGAATAAATGAATTTTAAACTAAGTCTAAAAATCGAGTAGTAAATACATAAAATATTTAGTGTTGTCGATATTGTGCAGGTTTTAGGTAATTAACAAACATGGCGGGTGACAATAGATACAGCGGTAATGCCTGTCTTGAATTGAAAAGTTGGGAAATGACATGGTTGCGGTACGCAGTGCGCACTTAAATAAAGATGAAAAGTTTGAACTAGAAGCTTGGGTGACCAGCTTAGAGCAAGATCAAAAAACCAGCAAACGACTAGTAGAAGTCTATAAGCAGTGCCAAGCTCATTTAGAAGGACGAGAACAAGCACCGTTATTGCTTTGGCGTGGTCGTGAAATGATCGAAATTTTGATCACTTTATCTATGGATAGAGCGACCCTGATTGCCGCACAGTTATTTCCTGTCGTCTCTAGTGGTTTTTTCGAAAAAGAAGAACTAGAAGAGGTTTACGGTAAAGAGATCATTAAGCTCATCGATGGTGTGGAAGAAATGGCGGCTATCGGTCAGCTGAATGTAACATTTGAAGGTGCAGCAGCATCTGGCCAAATAGATAATGTGCGCAGAATGTTGCTGGCAATGGTAGATGATTTTCGCTGCGTGATTATTAAATTAGCGGAACGTATTTGTAATCTACGTGAAGTAAAAGATAAACCAGAAGAAGTTCGTCAAATAGCCGCTAAAGAGTGCGCTAATATATATGCTCCTCTTGCTAATCGTTTAGGTATAGGTCAGTTGAAATGGGAGATTGAAGATTACGCTTTCCGTTATCAGCAATCTGATATTTACAAGCAAATAGCAAAACAGCTCTCAGAACGACGAATTGTGCGTGAAAAATATATCGATGACTTTGTTACCGATTTAATGTCTGAGATGAAAGCGACCAATATCAACGCGGAAGTAAGTGGACGGCCAAAACATATTTACAGTATTTGGCGCAAGATGCAGAAAAAAAATCTCGCTTTTGATGAACTATTTGATGTCCGTGCAGTGCGTATCATTGCTGATCAGATACAAGATTGTTATGCCGCTTTAGGAATTGTACATACAAAATACAAGCACCTTCCTAGCGAGTTTGACGACTATGTTGCTAACCCTAAACCTAATGGTTATCAATCTATTCATACCGTTATTCTTGGGCCTGAAGGAAAAACGATAGAAATTCAGATTAGAACCAAGCAAATGCATGAAGATTCTGAACTGGGTGTTGCTGCGCACTGGAAATACAAAGAAGGAGCGTCAAGTGGTGGACGTAGTGGCTACGACGAGAAAATCACTTGGCTCCGTAAGCTGATTGATTGGCAAGAAGAAATGTCAGATTCTGGTGAGATGCTAGATGAACTGCGTAGCCAAGTATTCGATGATAGAGTATATGCCTTTACGCCAAGAGGGGATGTGGTTGATTTGCCAATGGGTGCAACACCCCTTGATTTTGCTTACCACATTCACTCTGAAGTTGGACATCGTTGTATCGGAACCAAAGTCGGTGGACGAATTGTTCCATTTACGCACAAATTAGAAATGGGCGATCAGGTTGAAATTATTACCCAAAAAGAACCCAATCCATCGCGAGATTGGTTGAACTCATCTTTAGGTTTTGTCCATTCAAGTCGAGCTAGAGCGAAGATTAATGCTTGGTTTAGAAAAGAAAGTCGCGAGAAAAATATTGAAGCGGGTCGAGAAATTTTAGAGCTAGAGCTTACCAAAATAGGGGCAACATTAAAACATGCTGATGATTACGCCCTCAAGCGTTTTAATGTTAATACACCCGATGAGCTCTATGCAGGTATTGGTAGTGGTGATTTACGAATTAACCAAGTCATTAATCATATTAATGCATTAGTCAATAAGCCAACTGCCGAAGAGGAAGATAAGCAAGCTTTAGAGAAACTGCAAGAGCAAGGGGCTAAATCGTCTGTTCAAAATCGACCTCATAAAGATGCCATTGTAGTTGAAGGGGTTGATAACTTAATGTCGCATTTAGCAAGATGCTGTCAGCCAATTCCAGGAGATATCATTGCTGGGTATATTACCCAAGGTAGAGGTATTTCTGTGCATAGAAGTGATTGTGAGCAATTGGCTGAGCTACGATTACATGCTCCGGAGCGTATTATTGATACTGTTTGGGGGGGCTCTTATTCGGGGAACTTTATTCTCACTCTTCGAGTGGATGCGCTAGAACGCGGTGGATTACTTAAGGATATAACGACACTGTTAGCCAATGAGAAGCTAACAGTGTCGAGTATGAAAAGTCGGCATGATTATAAACGTCAGATGCTTATTATGGACTTCAATTTAGAAGTGAAAAATGTAGAGCTTCTTAGCCGGGTTATTTCTCGCATCGAACAAATTCGAGACGTTATTTCGGTAAGACGCTTACGTTAAAGCTCTTAAACTTAAATGCTAGTGATTTGAATAGAAAAAATAACCAGAATATAAAGTGAGAAACGAGTAAATGGCGGATAGCGTACAGCAACTTTTAAATATTATGTCTCAATTGCGTGACCCTGAAAAAGGCTGTCCTTGGGATTTAAAACAAAACTTCGACTCTATTATTCCACATACAATCGAAGAGACATTCGAAGTGGTAGATGCTATCAATAATAAAGATTGGCTCAACTTAAAAGAAGAACTTGGTGACGTGTTGTTTCAAGTGATTTTTTACAGTCAATTAGCGAAAGAACAACAGCTTTTTGAGTTTCACGATGTTGTGGAAACAGTGAATGAAAAGCTCATTCGTCGCCATCCTCATGTGTTTTCTGATCTAACACTTACCTCTGAACAAGAGATAAATGCCAATTGGGAGCGAGAAAAAGTGAAAGAAAAGGCCAAGTTGGGCAAAGTGGAACAGAGTATATTAGATTCTGTTCCTAAATCCCTTCCTGCTCTTGCTAAAGCTAATAAAATACAAAAGCGTTGTGCTAAGCATGGTTTTGATTGGGATACGATTGGACCTGTTGTGGATAAAGTAAAAGAAGAGTTAGATGAAGTGCTTGATGAAGTTCTCCAAGTCACTCCTGATGAAAAAGCGATTGAAGAAGAATTAGGCGACCTTCTTTTTGCTACCGTAAATTTAGTTCGTCACTTAGGCAAAGATCCAGAAGTCGCTTTGCGTAAAGCAAACGATAAATTTGAAACTCGCTTCAAAGGTGTTGAGCGTTTAGTTCGTGCGCAAGGAAAGCAATTGGATGATTTCAATCTAGACCAGTTAGATGCAATGTGGGACGAAGTTAAAAAAGGTCAATAATATTGATGTAATTATCATTATTATCAGAACAATTAGGAAAGTATCATCTGAAATTTTGTGAATAACATCTATAAACCATCAAATCGAATACTAAAATAACCGCGTAATTGTTTAACTTGTTTTAAATTTTAGACTGGTCGAAAGTTATACTCGGACCAGTTATCGATTACTTGCTTGTTTTACTCAACGGTAGCTATACTTCGTAACATAAGATAGTTGATTTGTATGCTTTAAATTAAGTAGGGATAAGCATCGACTAGTGATAGGCATAGGTTAATGACTTGTTGAATTGATTTGAAGCAAAAAATAAATTAACCAAGTGTGATAAGTTTCACGTTGTGGCGTTAAAGGGCTTCTGGTATATTTGCATCCCGTCCAGACAGCACCAATTTCCCTCATTCAACCAATTTCAGGTTAAACATGACGACAAATTACATTTTTGTTACTGGCGGGGTGGTATCCTCACTAGGTAAAGGTATTGCAGCCGCATCTCTTGCGGCTATTTTAGAAGCTCGTGGTCTCAAAGTGACCATGATGAAGCTTGACCCTTATATCAACGTTGATCCCGGCACTATGAGCCCAATTCAACATGGTGAAGTATTTGTTACCGAAGACGGTGCAGAAACCGATCTCGATCTTGGTCATTATGAACGATTCATTCGTACCAAAATGAGCAAGCGCAACAACTTTACTGCTGGCCGTGTTTATGCTGACGTACTTAGAAAAGAGCGTCGTGGTGATTACTTGGGTGCAACAATTCAAGTTATACCTCACATTACTAATGCGATTAAAGATCGTGTTTACGATGGCGCTGAAGGCCATGACATTGCTATAGTTGAGGTTGGCGGTACGGTTGGTGATATCGAATCTCTGCCATTTATGGAAGCTATTCGTCAGTTAGCAGCAGAAGTAGGTCGTGAACGAGCTATGTTTATGCACTTGACTTTAGTACCTTATTTAGCCGCTGCCGGTGAAGTGAAAACTAAGCCAACTCAGCATTCTGTAAAAGAATTACTTTCTATTGGTATCCAGCCAGATATTTTAGTTTGTCGTAGTGATCGTATGATCCCTGCAAATGAACGTAAAAAAATAGCACTTTTCTGTAACGTCCCAGAAAAAGCTGTTATCTCAATGAAAGACGTAGATTCTATCTACAAAATCCCTCAATTGATCAAAGCTCAAGCATTAGATGATCTTGTCTGTGCTCGTTTTGGAATTCAAGCACCAGAAGCGGATCTGTCAGAGTGGGAACAAGTTATCTATGAAGAAGCAAATCCTACCGCGGATGTAACCGTTGGAATGGTTGGTAAATATATAGAACTTCCAGATGCTTATAAATCGGTTAACGAAGCACTTAAACATGCAGGGTTGAAAAACCGCTTAAATGTCACCATTAAATATGTCGACTCACAAGATGTAGAGAACAAAGGTGAAGAAATGTTCGCAGATTTAGATGCGATTCTTGTACCTGGTGGTTTTGGTGATCGTGGCATCGAAGGTAAAATCCTTGCCGCTAAATATGCGCGTGAAAATAACGTGCCTTATTTAGGGATTTGTTTAGGTATGCAAGTGGCTCTAATCGAATTTGCAAGAAATGTTGCTGGCCTTGAAGGCGCGCATTCAACAGAATTTAACAAAGACACAAAGTATCCCGTGGTAGGATTAATTACCGAATGGGTCGATGGTGAAGGTAAGGTTGAAGAACGTACTGAGCAATCTGACTTAGGTGGTACTATGCGTCTCGGCTCTCAGCTTTGTCATCTTGAAAAAGGCACACTAGCTAAAGAGTTATACGGTAGCGCGACAATTCATGAACGTCACCGTCACCGTTATGAAGTAAACAACAATCTTCGTCCTCAGATTGAAAAAGCCGGTTTAAAAGTATCAGGCTTGTCTGCAGATAAAAAGCTTGTTGAGGTAATTGAGAACCCAAATCATCCATGGTTTGTTGCCTCTCAGTTCCACCCTGAATTCACGTCTACGCCTCGCGATGGACATCCGTTGTTCGCTGGCTTTATTAAAGCAGCTGGTCAATATCAACGTGGTGAATTCGATACAGAACAGAGTAAGTAATACAAGAATCCGGATAACGACACATGAAGTGTGGTTATTCTTAGTTTTGACATAAAAATTGAACGAGAGGAAACATCAATGTCTAAGATCGTTAAAGTTCTAGGTCGTGAAATCATCGACTCACGTGGTAACCCAACAGTAGAAGCTGAAGTACACCTAGAAGGCGGTTTCGTCGGTATGGCTGCAGCTCCATCTGGTGCATCTACTGGTTCTCGCGAAGCTCTTGAGTTACGTGACGGTGATAAAGCACGTTTCCTAGGTAAAGGTGTTCTTAAAGCGGTTGAAGCAGTAAACGGTACAATTGCTGAAGCTCTAGTTGGTAAAGATGCTAAAGCTCAAGCTGAAGTTGATCAAATTATGATCGATTTGGATGGTACAGAAAACAAAGCTAAATTTGGTGCTAACGCAATCCTAGCGGTTTCTCTTGCAAACGCAAAAGCAGCAGCAGCGGCTAAAGGTATGCCTTTATTCGAGCACATTGCAGAACTTAATGGTACTGCTGGTCAGTTCTCTATGCCTCTTCCAATGATGAACATCATCAATGGTGGTGAGCACGCTGATAACAACGTTGATATCCAAGAATTCATGATTCAACCTGTTGGTGCTTCAACTCTTAAAGAAGCTTTACGTATCGGTGCTGAAGTATTCCACAACCTAGCGAAAGTACTTAAAGCTAAAGGCCTAAGCACAGCAGTTGGTGATGAAGGTGGTTTTGCTCCTAACCTAGAATCTAATGCTGCGGCTCTAGCTGCAATCAAAGAAGCAGTAGAACTTGCAGGTTACGAGTTAGGTAAAGACGTAACACTTGCGATGGATTGTGCTGCATCTGAGTTCTATGACAAAGAAGCTGGAAACTACAACATGAAAGGTGAAGGTAAAGTCTTCACTTCAGAAGAGTTTAACTTCTACTTGCAAGATCTTGCTAACCAGTACCCAATCGTATCTATTGAAGATGGTCTTGACGAATCAGATTGGGATGGCTTTAAGCATCAAACTGAACTTCTAGGTGACAAACTTCAACTAGTTGGTGATGATCTATTCGTTACAAACACTAAGATTCTTGCTGAAGGTATTGAGAAAGGCGTTGCTAACTCTATCCTTATCAAGTTTAACCAAATTGGTTCTTTAACAGAAACTTTGGCTGCTATCAAAATGGCTAAAGATGCTGGTTATACTGCTGTTATCTCTCACCGTTCTGGTGAAACAGAAGATGCAACTATTGCTGATTTAGCAGTAGGTACTGCTGCTGGTCAAATCAAAACAGGTTCTATGAGCCGTTCTGACCGTGTTGCTAAGTACAACCAACTTATCCGTATCGAAGAAGCTCTAGGTGCACGTGCACCTTTCAATGGCCTTAAAGAAGTTAAAGGTCAATAATCCTTATTTTTAAGGTGATTTGATTACTAATTAAGTCAAAATTTATGCAATAAGCGCCTCTAATTTTTAGGGGCGCTTTTTTTACTTGTAAGTTCGCCACTATTACATCTGAAGTATTATTTAAGCCAAAAGAACGTTATCTAAATTAAAAGATCATTATCTAGAGAAAAAACGTTGTCTAGATGAATAGTGATTCTGTCAAACCTAGTCTCAATCAAGCATTTATGATATATATACAAGCATATTTCCCTCTAATTAATCCATGAGAACTCTCTAGCGTGCGTTTATTCACTCTTGCCCTTTTACTGTTACTGGCTGTGTTGTTTTATACTCTTGTGTGGGGGAAAAACGGCATACTAGAACATCAACAAGTATTGAACGAAATTGAAGTTCAGCAGTTGGTAAATAAAGAGCTATCTGATAGAAATGCAAAAATGTTTGCAGAGATAGAAGATCTCAAGCAAGGACTCGATGCGATAGAAGAAAGAGCAAGAAACGAATTAGGTATGGTGAAAGAGGGTGAAACGTTTTACCGAATTATTGATGAAAATGCTCAATAGAACGAATGAGTAAGTAAAATAGTGATGCAAATAAATAATAAATTTTATGCCATTGTTCCAGCGGCAGGTATTGGTCGCAGAATGAAGACGGATTGCCCTAAGCAATATCTTCAATTGCATAATAAGACAATCTTACAACATACGGTTGATAAATTATTAGCTCATCCTCTTATTGATAAAGTCATTGTCGCTATCTCAGAAGGTGACGAATATTTTCCTGAACTTTCATTAGCCTCAAATAATAACGTTATTCGAGTTGTTGGTGGTCAAGAGCGCGCAGATTCAGTGTTATCTGGATTGAATTACGTCCTCAAACATATTAACCAGCCCCAATCTTGGGTGTTAGTACATGATGCCGCTAGACCATGTGTTCGTTTAAGTGATATAGACAAGTTAATTACAGAAGTCGTTCAAACCAACATCGGTGGTATTTTAGCCGCTCCTGTGCGTGACACGATGAAACGTGGTAACGGTCAAGATGTGATTCATGAGACAGTGAATAGAGTCGACCTCTGGCATGCGTTAACTCCACAAATGTTCAGAGCTCAACCTTTATATGATGCTTTATCTTTAGCGTTGGAAGCTAAGATTAATATTACTGATGAAGCTTCGGCAATGGAATGGACTGGTGTAAAACCTAAATTAGTTGTAGGAAGGGCGGATAACTTTAAAATAACTCAACCGGAAGACTTAGCATTAGCTGCTTTTTATTTAAGTGAAAATTCAATTTAACCACAACTTATTGAGCATAAAGTATTTGAATTTGTAATAAGGAAAAAGAAATGATCCGAATTGGTCATGGTTTTGATGTCCATAAGTTTGGTGGCACGGGACCTGTTATTATAGGTGGTGTCGAGGTTCCTTATGAGCAAGGTTTACTTGCTCATTCTGATGGCGATGTGGCGTTACATGCTTTAACCGATGCTCTATTAGGCGCAATAGCAGAAGGTGATATTGGTCGTCATTTTCCAGATACGGATCAAAAATGGAAAGGAGCGAATAGTCGCGACTTGATGAAAGAAGTCTATCGATTAGTGCAACAAAAAGGTTATAAAATCGGCAATCTAGATGTCACTATCATTGCTCAAGCACCCAAAATGCTACCGTTTATTCAATCTATGCGTGAAGCTATTGCGTTAGATTTAGAAACGACTATTGACAATGTTAATGTAAAAGCAACAACAACAGAGAAGCTTGGTTTTACCGGACGAAAAGAAGGTATTGCTTGTGAAGCGGTTGTTTTATTAAAGAAGATATAAATTAATGACAGATATTCTTGCCGAATTGGCATATTTACATGGAAAGCCTACTTGTAAAGCGAAGCTAAAAGCTAAGCCCGAGCACTTTGTCGTCAAAGAGCAATTGGGCTTTGACTTTTCAGGCTCAGGCGAACACTTGATGATTAAGGTTCGTAAAACTGGCGAAAATACCAGTTTCGTCGCCAATGAATTAGCAAAAGTATGTGGTGTTAAATCAAAAGACATGGGTTGGGCTGGTCAAAAAGACAGACATGCAGTAACGGAACAATGGTTAAGTGTTTATTTACCTAAAGCTGATACGCCAGATTTTACTGCATTTGAAAAGCAATACCCAAGTATTCAAATCCTTGAAACTACTAGGCATAATAAAAAACTTCGTCCCGGTGATTTAAGTGGTAATCAGTTTCAAGTGACTTTGTCGGAAGTAAGCGATATTTCAAGTTTAGAGTCGAAAATAAAGCAAGTCATAGAAAAAGGCGTGCCGAATTACTTTGGTTCACAACGTTTTGGTCGTGCAGGTAATAACTTAACAGAAGCTCGACGTTGGGGAAAAGAGAACGTTAGAAGTAAAAATCAGAATAAACGCAGTTTATACCTTTCTACGGCTCGCTCTTGGATCTTCAATCAAATAGTATCCAAACGGATAAACGTCAATCAATTATCTAGTTTGATGTTAGGTGATATTGTCCGTCTAAATACTAGTGTTAGTCTAGATGATATAGCTAATAACAATGAGTCGGTTATTGTTATTGATAACGATAATCTAACTGCAATGCAGGCGGAAATAGCTCTTGATAACGTAGTGTTAACGGCTGCTTTGGTAGGGGATAACTCTTTGCCAACCAAACAAGATGCGCTTTGTCTTGAACAAGAATTTATAGATGCAGAACCGGATTTAATGGCTTTAATTCGTAGTAATAGAATGCGTCATGATAGACGAGACGTGTTATTAAAGCCTTCTGATTTTAGCTATACAATAAAAGATGATATGGCGGTACTATGTTTCTCATTGAGCTCTGGTAGTTTTGCAACTTCCATTGTCAGAGAATTGATTGAAGAAATTCCTGTAGAGCGCCACTTCAACGAAGGATAAGTAATGAAGATTCTACTCAGTAATGATGACGGAGTGCATGCCGATGGTATTAAAGCCTTGGCTGACTGTTTAAAAGATATCGCTGATATCATCATTGTTGCCCCCGATAGAAATCGTTCAGGTGCTTCAAATTCGTTAACACTTGAAAATCCATTAAGAGTGATTGAAATTGAACCTAATTGGTATTCGGTTCAAGGTACTCCAACAGATTGTGTTCACTTTGCGCTTAATGAACTACTCAAAGATGATTTACCTGATTTAGTGCTTTCTGGAATTAATCATGGTGCTAATTTAGGTGATGATGTGTTGTATTCTGGAACCGTTGCTGCGGCCATGGAAGGACATTTTTTAGGCGTTCAGTCTATAGCCTTTTCGTTGGTTGGACACCAACATTTTACGACTGCAGCAAGAGTTGTTCGTACAATAGTAGAGCAACATCTTCAGTCGCCAATTCCGACTAATCGTCTGCTTAACGTGAATATACCAGATAGACCTTTTTCAGAACTTACAGGTCAAGTTGTGACTCGTCTTGGTGCTCGTCATCATGCAGAGAATATGATTAAGCAAAAAGATCCTAGAGGACAAGATGTGTACTGGTTAGGCCCCCCAGGTCAACAGCAAGATGCTGGAGAAGGCACAGATTTTCACGCGGTAGAACATGGTATGGTTTCTGTTACTCCACTACAAGTTGATTTAACTGCGCATGAATCGATTAGAAGCATGACATCTTGGTTAGAAGGTGGTAGCAATGAGTAATCCTCAGGCAAATCGCTTAGTTGAATTCCTTTGCTCGAATGGGATTCAATGCCCTAAAGTACTCGATGCAATTAGAAGAGTACCGAGAGAGTATTTTATTTCGGAAGCATTAATGCATCAAGCATATGATAATAATGCCTTACCTATTGGTCATGGACAGACGATTTCACAACCTTATATTGTGGCAAGGATGACAGAGTTACTGCAGCTTGAATCTGGATCAAAACTACTAGAAATTGGGACCGGATCAGGCTACCAGACGGCAGTATTAGCCCAAATGGTAGATAAAGTTTATTCCGTTGAACGTATAAAATCATTGCAGTGGGATGCTAAAAGACGCCTAAAACTATTAGATATCTATAATGTTGTCACCAAACATGCAGATGGTTGGAAAGGTTGGCCGACTCAAGCCCCTTTTGATGCCATTGTTGTTACTGCAGCAGCAGCGCAAGTGCCACAAGATTTGTTAGCTCAATTAGCTGATAATGGTCGTTTAGTTATTCCTGTTGGTGAAGAAAACCAACAGTTATTGAAAATAGTTAGGCAAGGTAATGAATTTGTCTCTTCAGTTATAGAAACAGTTCGTTTTGTTCCCTTAGTTGCAGGTGATTTAGCGTAGAACATGACAAATAATTTGAAGTTGGTATCGATAGTCGCTGTTTATAGCACGTTACTCATAGGGTGTGCTGCAACGACTCCTGCGCCAGTTTCAAGTATTCATAAAGACTATAACTCCATAGAAAGAGGCAGTTATAGAGGGAGTTATTATGAAGTCAAAAAAGGAGATACGCTTTATTTTATAGCCTATGTCACAGATAAGAATGTAAACGATCTTATTCGTTACAATGATTTATCCGCACCTTATACGATTAGACCCGGTGAGAAACTAAAATTATGGCAACCTGTTTATGCCGGTTCTGAGTATGGAAAGTCGAGAACGAAAGCCTCTTCAACCCCTGCTGTATCAGTAACCGCAGTGAATACGGTAAACCCTAGTCCTAAGGTTTCATCAATTCCTGAAGCAAACTCATCCCCTAAAGTTGCAAGTAAATCATCAGTTTCGCCTAAAAAACCAACATCAAATAATTCAAAGGCGACTAAAAATACTAACAGTAAGGCTGTTGATCAGAGCAAATCAAAAGAGTATGTTGAACCTAAGAGTAAACAAAATGTTAATAAAACTGTTAATAAAGTAGAGCCAACTAATAATAAAATCAACGACTGGCTCTGGCCAACTAAAGGGAGGATAATTAAGAAATTTTCTGTGGGAGAACAAGGAAACAAAGGTATTGATATAGCAGGGCAGCGAGGTCAATCTATTGTTTCTACGGCAAGCGGGAAAGTTGTTTACTCTGGAAATGCACTACGAGGTTACGGCAATTTAATTATTGTAAAACATAATGATAACTACTTGAGTGCATATGCTCACAACGAACGTTTGCTAGTAAGTGAAGGACAAAATGTTTCAGCAGGACAAAAAATCGCCACCATGGGGAGTTCTGGCAGCAATAGCGTAAGGTTACATTTTGAAATTCGTTACCAAGGTAAGTCTGTTAATCCAAATAGGTACTTGCCTTAAGATAAAATTAATTCAGCGACATTTATAAAGGAATGTCTTGCTAGCTCGCCAAGGGGAGGCTCTATGAGTATCAGCAATGCAGTAGAAAAAGTCGAAGAGTTTGAGATCAACCAACAGAGTGCAGCAACCTCTAATTCTGATCTTGCTAAATCAACTAAACCCACACAACATTCAACCAAGAAAAAACCACAAGAAGAGTTCGAAGCAACTGCTAAAACACTAGATGCAACTCAACTTTATCTTGGAGAAATTGGTTTTTCACCATTATTAACCGCCGAAGAAGAAGTTCTATACGCTCGCAGAGCATTGCGCGGAGATGAAGCCGCTCGTAAACGTATGATCGAAAGCAACTTGCGTCTTGTCGTGAAAATTTCCCGTCGTTATAGTAATCGTGGACTTGCCTTACTTGATCTTATTGAAGAAGGTAATTTAGGGCTTATACGAGCAGTCGAAAAATTTGATCCTGAGCGCGGATTTAGATTCTCAACTTATGCTACCTGGTGGATACGCCAGACAATAGAAAGAGCACTGATGAATCAAACCAGAACGATCCGTTTACCCATTCATGTTGTTAAAGAACTTAACATATATTTAAGAACTGCCCGTGAACTTTCTCAGAAACTTGATCATGAACCAACAGCGGAAGAGATAGCTGAAAAACTCGACAAGCCAGTCAGTGATGTAAATAAAATGCTTCGGTTAAATGAGAGGGTGAGTTCTGTCGATACGCCTATGGGGGGCGATGGCGAAAAAGCGTTATTAGATATAATCCCTGATACTAACCATTCAGATCCAGAAGTATCAACTCAAGATGATGATATTAAAAGTTCACTTGTTAATTGGTTAGATGAATTGAATTCTAAGCAAAAAGAAGTACTTGCGAGACGATTTGGTTTATTAGGCTATGAGCCATCAACGTTAGAAGAAGTTGGTCGAGAAATAAATCTAACTCGAGAACGAGTACGTCAAATACAAGTGGAAGGTTTGCGTAGACTACGAGAAATTCTTATTAAGCAAGGGCTTAATATGGAGTCACTGTTTGATGTTGAGCAGATATAAGACGTATAGACTCGCTTAACTGTTATAAATAAGGGCGTTGCGATTGTAAAATTCGCAACGCCCTTTTTGTCCACTTAAATAAGCTTTTTTAAACGATACAGTTCATCTAGTGCTTGTCTTGGAGTTAATTCATCAGGGTCAATATTAGCAATGGCTTGTTCCACTTCACTCGGTTCTGGAATTAAACTCAGTTGATTGGCGATATCAACGTTAGTAGGGGTGTTGTTTGGTTGATCGGTGAATTTTTCCAGCTGTTTTAATTTAGCTCGAGCATTTTTAATCACGGTTTTAGGCACGCCAGCTAAACCTGCAACGGCTAACCCGTAAGACTTGCTTGCTGCGCCTTCTTGCACTGCATGCATAAAGGCAATACTCTCACCATGTTCAACCGCATCTAAGTGAACATTGGCCAGATGGTCTACTAGATTCGGCAGTTCGGTTAATTCAAAATAATGCGTTGCGAACAAAGTCATAGAGCCAATTTGATTAGCCAGCCATTCCGCACTCGCCCAAGCAAGCGATAAGCCATCGTAAGTACTTGTTCCTCGACCTATTTCATCCATTAATACTAGGCTATGTGGAGTGGCATTATGCAAAATATTAGCGGTTTCTGTCATTTCGACCATAAAGGTTGAACGGCCAGAAGCAAGATCGTCTGAGGCACCTATTCGGGTGAAAATACGGTCAATAGATCCTATTTCAGCTTGGTCTGCAGGAACATATGAACCAATATGAGCTAATAATACGATAAGTGCAGTTTGGCGCATATAGGTGGATTTACCCCCCATATTAGGCCCTGTAATGATCAACATCTTCCGCTTTGAGTTAAGCTTGATAGGGTTGGCAATAAAAGGTTCATCCATTACCTGCTCGACTACAGGGTGCCGACCATTTTTTATTTCAATGCCAACTGAGTCGGTCATTTGTGGACGACAAAAATTTAAGCTATCTGCGCGTTCGGCTAGATTCTGCAAAACATCTAATTGAGAAACGGCAGAAGCAAGGTTTTGCAATGCTTCTAACCGAGGTAAAAGTAGATCAAATAACTGTTCCCAAAGTCGCTTTTCAATCGCAAGTGCTTTTGATTTAGAGCTTAAAACTTTGTCTTCGTGTTCTTTCAACTCCGGTATAATATAGCGTTCAGCATTTTTTAAGGTTTGACGACGAACATAGTATGGTGGGACTAAATGGCTTTGGCCACGACTTACCTGAATATAAAAACCATGAACATTGTTGAAGCCAACTTTTAACGTATCGATCCCATGTCGCTCTCGTTCTTCGGCTTCCATCTTTTCTAAATACTCAGTTGCTCCGTCTGCCAGTGAGCGCCATTCATCTAGCTCTTCATTGTAACCCTGAGCGATTACTCCACCATCTCTAATCACCACTGGTGGGTTTTCTTTGATCGCTTTCTCTAGTAAAGCACTCATTTCATCCATCGGTTTACAATAAAGGGCTAACTTTGTGAGATAAGAATGAGATAAGTTTTGCATAACTTCGGCAAGTTCGGGAAGCTGCTGTAAAGCATGGCGTAACTTGGCTAAATCTCTTGGTCTTGCTGTTCGAATAGCTAAACGAGCAATAATTCGTTCAATATCGCCGATCTGTTTTAAGATCGGTTTTATCTCTACAAATACAGCTTGATCTTTTATTTCCGTTATTGCGTCAAGACGTTGGTTTAAGGTTTCTTTACAACGAGTCGGTTGATGTAACCAACGCTGTAGCATGCGACTGCCCATTGCGGTCGAGCTATGGTCCATAACTGAGGCTAGAGTATTGTCATAGCCTCCAGATAGGTTTTGAGTTATCTCTAAATTTTTTCTGGTAGCAGCATCAAGAATAACTGAATTGTCTTGATTATCGAACGTCAATGATCGGATATGAGGGAGTGCCGTTTTTTGTGTATCTTTTACATATTGAATTAAGCATCCAGCAGCACATAAGCCGAGTTGAGCGTGCTCTACACCAAAACCAATAAGATCGCGTGTGGCAAATTGTTGATTTAGCTGTTGCTTGGCTGTATCAAGTTCAAACTCCCAAACAGGACGACGTCGGCTTCCTTTAACATTAGCCAGTATATCCATCGGTTCGAAATCTTCAGGGAAGAGAAGTTCTTTTGGTGAAGTGCGTTGAAGTTCGGCTAGCATAGCTTCTTGTGTTTCAGGTTCACAAAGCTGAAAGCGACCAGAGGTAATATCTAGGGTTGCATAACCAAATTTACCTTTAACATGGTAGATAGCGGCAATCAGATTATCAACTCTTTCCGACAACAAGGCTTCATCGGTTACCGTTCCCGGAGTAATGATTCGTATTACTTTACGTTCAACAGGGCCTTTACTGCTTGCTGGATCGCCAACTTGTTCGCAAATCGCCACCGATTCACCCAACTGGACAAGTTTGGCTAAATACCCTTCAACAGCATGAAAAGGAACGCCTGCCATAGGAATAGGTTCACCTGCGGAAGCTCCTCGCTTGGTGAGAGAGATATCTAAAAGTTGTGATGCTCTTTTTGCGTCATCATAGAAAAGTTCGTAAAAGTCACCCATACGATAAAACAATAATATTTCAGGGTTTTCCGCCTTTAACTTCAAATATTGTTGCATCATTGGCGTATGTGTCTGTGTCGCTTTTACCATGGTGGCCTTAGTCTTTTTTCTGGTCTATTTTTAGAAAGATTAAGGATACGTGAATAAAGAACACTGGCAAGATGAAATGTGTCGAATGGATCAAATAATAGTGCTGGAAATAGCTTGTTTTTACCTTATTTACGACTGAAATATATATCCTTTAAATGGCGATTAGAATCGAAACACCGAAATGAGTTCTTTGACATTATTGGTCAACTAGTTAGGATACGCGTTTAAACCATTCTAGTAAGGCTAATTTGAGGTTTTTTAAACGATGTTACAATTAACAGAATTAAGTACCACTGTCGGCAGTTTATTAACTGAAAAAAAACATATTTTAGTTACCGCTGAGTCGTGTACTGGAGGCGGTATCGCTGCAGCAATTACTGATATTTCTGGAAGTTCTGCTTGGTTTGATCGTTCATTTGTTACTTATAGCAATGAAGCAAAAATGGATATGCTTGCGGTTAACCCGAAAACCCTCAATACCTGTGGTGCAGTTAGTCAACAGACAGTAGAAGAGATGGCGGCCGGTGCATTAAGGTTTTCTAATGGCACGATCGCTATTTCTGTCAGTGGTATAGCGGGCCCTAATGGTGGAACTGAGCAAAAACCGGTAGGCACGGTGTGGTTTGGCTGGAAAATCCGCAATGAGGTTGAAATTCAAGAAATGGTCTGTTTTTCTGGTGATAGATCTCAAGTTCGGCAGCAAGCGTGTTGTCATGCACTCAAGCGTTTAATTGAATTGTTAAATTAAGTGCTTACTATATTAAGCTCTTTTCTTATATTAAATCTCTTTTGTTAGCTCAGCTCTAATTGAAAATAGCGTGCTGACTGTGCTTATTTATCGATGAAGAGCAAAAGTAGGTAAAGAAAGGTGCCATTTTATCGCGCCTAAACGAATTATTAAGGTTGAAAGCGCACCAGATAAAAAAGCCATCTTGTTACTGTAATCTAAATACAGAGCAGTAACATGAATGACGCCACCAATAATACACGCAGTCGCATACACTTCACTTCTTAGAACCATAGGGACTTCTCTTGCGAGAACGTCACGAATAATTCCTCCACCACAACCAGTAATAACTCCCATAATGACAGCGATTAAATAAGAATCTTGAAATAGTAGCGATTTTTCAACGCCAATACCGACAAAAGCACCTAAACCTATAGCGTCACAAACGGGTAGAACGAACCAAGGTAAACGACGTGGTCGACGAATGATTAACATAGTGCTTATACAAGTAAAAATAATTACCCATATATAGGTAGTATCGGTGATCCAGAATACAGGCGTTGCTCCCAAAGCCATATCTCTGATTGAGCCTCCACCAATTGCGGTCACACTGCCTAACACAATGACACCAAATGGATCCATTTTTAATCGCCCAGCGAGTAGTACGCCTGAAATGGCAAAAATTGCGGTACCAAATATGTCAATGAAATAGAGTAATGTCGAGTTCATACTTAATTAGAAAATGGCTTTCTGAGTCAATTAAGTGCGATTCTACTTTAATTTATCTGATGATGACGATGTATTTTTTCTAATTCTTGACGCTATGTGTATTTCTCACGATGTTTAAGTACTGGCATACTTGTTCAACCGCTTGTAAAGAGCGAGGAGTAGGGCGGTTTAACCAATCAGCATTTAATGACCATATAAAGTTATTTTCAACTGCTGGGATCTGGTTGTGCCACTGTTGCCATATTTTTGTGTCTTGTATTGTATGAGGTGAGGTGAAAATGACGTCAGGAGCAGAGACGATAACTTGTTCTATGCCTACTTGAGGGTAGGCAACAGGAGACTCTTCAAAGCTATTTTTTCCTCCACATAATGAAAATACTTCACTTGGCCAATGATTGTTTGCAATGGTGTAGATTGGCTTACTACTAAGTTGATAAAAATACTGCACTGAATCTAGGTTAGAATATTTGTTCTGGAGTTGGTGTAACTTATCTCTAAATTGTTGAGCGTTATTCTGGCCTACTGATGGGTCATCCGCATATTGGCTCAAGTCTTCAATTTTGTCGGCAATGTCAGCTAAATGGGTTGTGTCAGAATAATAGATAGTAAAGCCGAGTTGTTTCAATTGATTTAAGGCTTTAATCGAGCCACCTGAACGCCAAGCAACGATAAGCTCGGGATTGAGAGCCACAATGCGTTCTATATTCACACTGTTAAAGCTAGCCACTCTTTCAAGTAATTTAGCGCGTTCTGGATAGTCACTGTAAGCGCTTACTGCAATTAATTTATTTTCTAATCCTGCCGCATAAATCAATTCAGTTGAAGAGGGGGCAAGAGATATGATTCGTTCTATGGAGTAACTAAACAGAGCGATGGATAATAGCAATAGAAAAAGAAGAAAACGCATTTTTACAGCCCTTGATAGAAGAGAAACATCACAATACTTTGAATCACTATCCAAACGTATAATCGCCAAGCTAATAATTTTTGAATTTGTCCAATATGGAGTGCAGAAGGGGCAATACGACCACCTAGTTTTGCTCGAACGGTTTTTTTGTCGTTATAGATAGCAGGGCCACCTAATGAGAGTTCTAGTTTGTTACCTAAGGCAGACAGTAACAAAGCTGGACCTCGACTTGACCATGTTTTGCTTTGATGACCAACTAGAGTGACAATTTTATGCATGTTCTTGCCCACAACGATCATTAAGCTAAACAGACATAGTGGGATAAACTCGAATATTGCTAATATCCGTGCAGCAGGAAGGCCAAACGGTAGAAACTTAGATCGAGAAGGAGACCATGCTCTCGCTAATTCGGACATTAAACGAAACAGTAATGCCCCAATACCTCCTGTGAGTCCATACCAAAATACGACACAAACCACATTGCGTCCATATCCTAATATAATGGTTTCCGCACCCGCTTTACCTAAGCCTAATGCTGATAAGGTGGCGGTGTTTCGATTTAATCTCGGTTTTAAAAGACGACGAGCCAGCACTTTATCTTGTTTGGCTAGCGCATCAGTCAGTTGATGTCCTAATTTTTCACTATTACGCCAATCAATAGCGAGTAATAGTAAAGCCAAATCAAATAACTGCGGTTGCCAGACCAATGGTTTCAATGCGACCAACACTGCCAATGCAGGAATCATCATCAGCATCCAAGATAAGGAGCCTGAAATAAGGCTTTGCGAGTAGTGATTATTGACGTTGACTTTATCGGTAAGAATTTTGGCGAATGCACGCCACAATACTGTTGGATGTGACGAGATAGGAATAGGTACAACTAAATGGAACAACAGAGCGCCCCATAAAACTAATAGGGCGCCATTACTATATAGTTGGTCAAAAACCTGCTGCATAAAAATTATTTAAGTAACCCAACCATATTCATTACCATCTCAGATGAACTTTTGGCTGCAAGAGGTAAAAATTCATCAAAGCTCATTGGTGATTCTTTATCCGCAACGTCGGAAATGGCACGAACCACAACGAAAGGTATGTTAAATTGATGACAAGTTTGAGCAATTGCTGCTGCTTCCATTTCTACTGCTATAACGGAAGGGAAATATTGACGAATGGTTGTTTGTTGATCTTCTGTGCAAACAAACGCATCACCAGTACAGATTAACCCTCTAACCGAGTGTTGATCGGGTTTCATTGCGATAGCTTGTTCTGCTACTTGAATCAATTTTTCGTCGGCAATAAATGCAGCAGGTTGACCAGCCATTTGTCCCATTTCGTAACCAAATGCAGTTACGTTTGCATCGTGATGGCGAACTTCGGTGGAAACTACCACATCACCAAGGTTTAAACTTGAATCAAAGCCACCGGCTGATCCAGTGTTAATAACAATATCAGGCGCATAGTGTTGTAAAAGAATAGTGGTTCCGATAGATGCTGCGACTTTACCAATACCTGATTGAAGCAGAACGACTTCTACTTCATTTATTTGACCAGAAAAAAAGTGACAATTAGCCTTTTTCTCTTCTACGCAGTTAGATAATGCTTGCTTTAAAATAGCAACTTCTTGTTCCATTGCCCCAATAATGCCGATTTTCATGAATATCTCTTAACCATTAGATTCGATAACTTGAATCAGATTGTAGCATATAGATTCAAGCAGAGGACAACGTGATTTATTCTTAACGTGTGGTTGGAATGGGAGTAATACAATGCTTTGACTTACAGATATAAAAAAGGCCAGCTAGAAGCTGGCCAAAACAAAGTTTGGAAGGAAACCTTTGTTATAATTTTCACATCATAAAAATATTAGGCATTTGAAAGCATTAGCGAGTCTGCTTTAGCTTCCAAATTGGTATTGCCCATCAAGAACTCATCAACGGCGCGAGCACATTCGCGACCTTCGTTAATACAACGAACTACTAATGATTGTCCTGTGCGCATATCACCTGCCGCAAAGATACCTTTTTGGTTAGTTGCAAAATCTTCAGTGGCGACATTTCCTCGTTCATCTAATTTAATGTCTAGTTGAGCTAGAACACCGGTTGCTTCAGGATGAAGGAAACCCATCGCTAAGAAGGCTTTGTCACATGGGATAACACGTTCACTGCCTTCAATTTCTTTGAAGTTCGGACGTTCACCTGGTTTTGCCTCTTCCCATTCGATATCAGCTAAACGCAGGCCCGTTACTTTACCTGATTCATCACCAATGAATTCCTTAGTGAGAATATTCCAATGACGTTCACACCCTTCTTCGTGAGAAGTAGAAGTACGAAGAATCATTGGATAGTCAGGCCATGGAGCATTAGCTGGACGTTTTTCTGGAGGCATAGGCATGATTTCAACTTGAGTAATACTCGCAGCACCATGACGGTTAGAAGTACCAACGCAGTCAGAACCTGTATCACCACCTCCGATAACAACAACGTGGCAATCTTTAGCATGAATTTCTTCAGTTTTTAGATCCATGTTATTGGCACGGCGGTTATTTTGTCCAAGGAATTCCATAGCAAAATGAACGCCTTTTAGTTCTCTTCCTGGAATAGGGAGATCACGAGGAACGGTTGAGCCACCTGTTAGCAATATTGCATCAAATTCTTGTCGAAGTTGAAGCGCATTGATATCTACACCCACATGAGAGTTAGTCTCAAAAATGATCCCAGCTTCTTCCATTAAATTGACCTTACGATCAATTACATCCATACCCAGTTTAAAGTCAGGAATACCAAAACGAAGTAAACCACCTACTTTCTCATCTCGTTCATAAACGGTAACGCAGTGACCAGCACTATTTAACTGTTCTGCTGCTGCAAGACCTGCAGGACCAGACCCTATAATTGCAACCGTTTTACCTGAACGAATGCGAGGCTTTTTAGGAACAGCGTAGCCTTCTTTATACGCTCTTTCTACAATCGTTTTTTCTATATTACAGATTGTGATTGGATCTTGGTTAATACCAAGAACACAAGATGTTTCACAAGGCGCAGGACATACTCTTCCTGTAAATTCAGGGAAGTTATTGGTACTGCTAAGAATGTGCCATGCTTCTTCCCAACTATCACGATAAACGGCATCGTTAAATTCGGGAATAATGTTACCTATTGGACAACCGTTGTGACAAAACGGTACGCCACAGTCCATACAACGAGACGCTTGAGTATTGATGTTTTTACCAAACTCCTCGTTTAAAACGAACTCTTTATTATTTTGAATACGAACACTTGGGTCGATCTTCTTTGGCAGTTCACGACCATGCTCTAAAAATCCAGTAGCCTTACCCATTATACTGCCTCCAACTCTTCCGTATTTTCTGCTTGCGCTTGTGCTTTACGTTTTTGTAATACCGCCTTGTAATCGCGAGGCATTACTTTAATCATGTTTGCTAAGTTAGCATCGAAATCATCTAGGAAAGCTTTTGCTACGGTACTTCCAGTAAACTCAACGTGTTTGTTTAGCATATCGATAAGAATGGTTTTATCTTCTTGCTCGATAGGATCAAGATCCACCAGTTCAGGGTTCAGTTTACTTTCGAAGTCACCTGCTTTATCCCAAACATAAGCCGTACCACCACTCATACCAGCTGCAAAGTTGCGACCTGTTGAACCAAGTATGATCGCTGTACCACCTGTCATGTATTCACAACCATGATCACCAATACCTTCAACAACAACTTTAGCACCAGAGTTTCTAACACAGAAACGTTCACCAGCTAGACCACGGATAAAGGATTCACCCGATGTTGCGCCATAGAAACATACGTTACCAACAACGATGTTATCTTCTGCCACAATACTGGTATTAGAATCAGGATAGAGCACTAACGTACCACCTGAAAGACCTTTGCCCCAATAATCGTTGGCGTTACCTTCTACTTCAAATTTCACACCTTTTGATAAGAAAGCACCAAAAGATTGACCAGCAGAACCAGTGAATTTCACATTCATAGGTTGAGGTAGGCCTTGGTCTTTGTAGACCTTCGAAATTTCGTTCGAAAGCATCGTACCTGTACTACGGTCGGTATTAATAATTGGTAATTCAGCAGAAACCGCTTCACCTTTTTCTAGTGCAGGTTTGGCTATTTCAATCAATTTACGGTCAATAACTTCTTCAAGCTGATGATTTTGCTTAATTTGATTATATATACCGTCGGCTTCACGCGGTGCTTCTATATGTAGAACAGGTGAAAGATCAAGATTCTTATATTTCCAATGTTTGATGTCATCACGTACTTTCAGTTTGTGAGATTGCCCAACCATTTCTTCAATTGTGCGGAAGCCAAGTTCAGCCATCACTTCACGTAAACCTTCTGCCATATATTGGAAGAAAGTAACTACGTCTTCAACGCGGCCATCGAAGCGCTCACGCAATGTTTTATTCTGTGTTGCGATACCTACTGGGCACGTGTTTTTATGACACTTACGCATCATAATACAGCCTTCAACCACCAAGGCGGCTGTTGCTACACCCCATTCTTCTGCACCAAGTAAGGTTGCTACCGCAAGATCTCGTGGCGTTTTCATTTGGCCATCAGACTGAACAACGATACGGTTACGCAAACCGTTTTTCAGTAATGTTTGATGCGTTTCTGCCAAACCAAGTTCCCATGGAAGACCTGTATGACGAATAGATGAGATCGGTGAAGCACCTGTACCACCATCAAAACCAGCGATAAGCACCACATCGGCTTTTGCTTTTGCAACACCAGAGGCAATGGTACCCACACCTGCTTCAGATACCAACTTCACGTTGACGCGGCCTTCACGGTTAGCATTCTTCAAATCGTAGATAAGCTGAGCCAAATCTTCGATTGAATAGATGTCGTGGTGTGGTGGAGGGGAAATTAACCCTACTCCAGGTGTTGAGTGACGTGTTGCGCCGATCCAATCATCAACTTTATCACCTGGAAGTTGTCCACCTTCACCTGGTTTTGCTCCTTGAGCCATCTTAATCTGAATTTCGTCGGCGTTAGTCAGATAATAAGACGTTACACCAAAACGACCAGATGCTACTTGCTTAATCGCAGAGCGTTCCCAATCACCATTTTCTTTTCTTTCGAAACGATCTGGGTCTTCACCACCTTCACCTGAGTTCGATTTTGCTCCAATACGGTTCATCGCAACGGCAAGCGTTGAGTGCGCTTCGTAAGAGATGGAACCAAAGCTCATTGCTCCAGTAGCAAAACGTTTCAAAATATTTTCAATTGGTTCTACTTCTTCTAGAGGGATAGAGCCAGTTGGGTTTTTGACAAACTCAAGTTGGCTACGCAATGTCGCTGCATTATCACCTTGTGCGTCTACCGCATTGGTGTATTGCTTAAATTGATTGTAGTCTTTATTTCGTGTTGATTTTTGCAGTAACGAAATCGTTTCTGGGTTAAATAAGTGTTTCTCACCACGTTGTTTCCACTGGTAAACACCACCAACATCAAGAAGCTGTACTGGAATTTCACGAGTAGGGAAACCAATACGGTGACGCACTAACACTTCTTTAGCGATATCATCAATGGTCAAACCTTGGATACGAGTTACCGTACCAGTGAAGTATTTATCAACCACTGATTTGTTAATACCTAATGCTTCAAAAATTTGAGCACCATGGTAAGACTGAAGTGTCGAGATACCCATTTTAGAGAATATTTTCAGTAGACCACCATTCACACCCGCACGGTAGTTATTGAATAACTCTTCCGACGGTATTTCTTGGTCTAGCTTCTTCTTGTTCTGAAGATCAACAATCGACTCCATCACTAGATAAGGGTTAACAGCATTAGCCCCGTAACCAATCAGTGTTGCAAAGTGATGAGTTTCACGTGCATCACCAGTTTCTACTACGATGTCACATTTAGCTCGTAAGCCTTTGCGAATCAAGTGGTGGTGAACCGCACCAACAGCCAACATTGCAGGAATTGCAGCGTGGTTTGAGTTGGTTGAACGGTCAGTAAGAAGAATAATCGAGTAACCATCGTTAACCGCATCTTCAGAATATTGACAGATACGTTTTAGAGCGCGCTCTAATTTACCTTCATCTTCGCTAGCACGGAATACAATATCCAGTGTTTTTGCTTGAAGATATTCGTTATCTATAGCACGTAATTTTTCTAATTCTGAATTCGACAATACAGGCGATTCCAGTTCTACTTTTTGACAATGCTCAGGAGACTCAGTTAATAAGTTCTGATCTTTACCTAAGTAGGTGTTCAAAGACATAACCATACGCTCACGAATCGGGTCGATAGGTGGGTTAGTCACTTGAGCGAACAACTGTTTAAAGTAGTTAGATAAATGTTGTGACTGGTGCGAAAGAATTGCTAATGGCCAGTCAGCCCCCATAGAGCCAAGAGGTTCTTTACCGTCTCTTGCCATAGGCACAATAATTTCGTTAATTTCTTCTGCTGTAATACCAAATGCTTGCTGATTATGTAGCAAACGTTCTGCTGAAGGTTGGTGGTGCATATTGTCAGCTTCAGGTAACTTTTTCAGGCTTAGTAGGTTATCTTTAACCCATTGCTGATAAGGCTGCGCTGACGCAATACTATCTTTTACTTCTTCATCAGAAATAATACGACCTTGTTCAAGGTCTGCAACAAAGATACGTCCTGGCTGTAAGCGGCCATGATATTCCACATTACTAGGGGCAATTTCTACCACACCAGACTCAGAAGCCATCACTAGGAAGTTATCTTTGGTAACTGTATATCGAGAAGGACGTAAACCATTACGGTCTAATGTTGCCCCTACTTGTACACCGTCGGTGAAACACACAGATGCAGGGCCATCCCATGGTTCCATTAGGTTAGCGTGATATTGATAAAATGCGCGACGCGTTTTATCCATATTTTTGTTTTCTTGCCACGCTTCTGGAATCATCATCATTAATGCATGAGGTAATGAACGTCCAGAAAGAACCAATAGTTCTAGAGCCATATCGAAGTTAGATGAATCAGACATTCCTTCCTGACAAATAGGAAGTAGCATGTCAATTTCAGCTTGAGTAAATAGGTCTGATTCAAGAATAGCTTCACGAGCCTTCATCCAGTTTAAGTTACCACGTACGGTGTTAATCTCACCGTTGTGCGCGATATAACGGAAAGGTTGCGCGAGTCGCCATCTTGGGAATGTATTCGTAGAGAAGCGAGAGTGTACCAATGCCAGAGCAGTTACCATGGTTGGGTTACCAAGGTCTAAGAAATACTGCGGTACTTGTTCAGTTGTTAGCTGGCCTTTATAAACTAATGTCTTATAAGACATTGAGTTTATATAAAATTCATCTTTAATGTTGGATACACTTTCAAGACAGACACGTACAGTATAGTTACGTAAAACATACAGCTTTCGCTCTAACTCTTCTGGTGTTGTGCCTGGTCCACCTGAAATAAACACATGCTCAAATTGAGGTTCCGTGCTTAGTGGATCGTCGCCTAACATTGAATTATCCACAGGCAGAATACGATAGCCTAAAATTTCCAGATCTAAGCGACGAGCGTTACGTTCTAAAATATCGCGACACTGTTGACGTTTATATTCATCTTTAGGGAAGAGGACTACACCAACACCGTATTTTTCAAACGAAGGCAATGTAATACCTAGTTTAACCGTTTCTTCCAATAAAAATTCATGAGGTTTTTGAAGCAAGATCCCTGCACCGTCTCCGCTACATGGATCACAACCTTGACCGCCACGATGTTCCATTCTCGCTAGCATATCTAGCGCTTGAGTAACAACTTCGTGCGATTTGCGGTTTTTTAAGTGAGCAACAAAACCGATACCACAAGCGTCATGCTCCAATTCAGGAGTATAAAGACCTTGTGTTTTCTGCTCTCTATCTACCATAGATACATCCTTCCAATTAAATTTCAGGCGAGACATGCCAGAGGCGTTTCGACCCTGTTATTTTATTATTCGTATAGTTCATAGCATCGCTAAGCATAGCAAGCTTGAGTCCATTCCGTTCTTCACAGGAAATTTATTTGTGAAGAAAACAATTCCGTTAGTGATATCCATTGTTATTAGATCACATTATAGTGATTTGTATTGGTGGGGTTGGATAATCACAGAACATTCCACATTTAAGTTGGTCCCTTTCCTAGGGTTTTAAGTGCGGATATTTTTACATCGTACAATTTTGTGTCACTTAATTCCATCAAAAAGTTGACCTAGATTCTGTTTTTTTAATAAGCATATGAATAACAAACAGTAAAAATAGCTAAAATATCTAGTTTGAGGCCAGATGAATGCATTTTTATTGAGTTTATGTCTTTTTATCTTTGTCGATGAGGTGTTTATTGATATGAAATAGCGAACACAATTTCTGCTCTACTTATAATCCTGCCGTTTACGTTGCGAACATAGCTTGATTTAACGTGCAACAACTCATTTATCCCAAGTTGCAAACGTAACACTTTATGTAAGCTATAAACTTTACTTGAGCTATAAACAGTAGGTAATACGGTTTCATTATTCCATGATTTGTTAGGTAGTCAGTCATATGCAGTTACACGAATTAGTCAATACCCTTGGTCAAGATCTACAACGTAGATATGGACAGAAGGTACATAAATTAACTTTGCACGGTGGTTTTAGCTGTCCCAATAGAGATGGTACGTTAGGACGTGGAGGCTGTACATTTTGCAATGTAGCTTCATTTTCAGATGAAGCCACACAACAGCAGAGTATTGTTGAGCAACTTAGCGAACGTGCGGGTGAAGTACAGCGAGCTAAAAAATACTTAGCTTATTTTCAAGCATACACTAGCACTTATGCTGAAGTACAAACACTAAAAAGTATGTATGAACAAGCGTTAAACTCGGTGGACATGGTTGGGTTGTGTGTCGGTACTCGTCCTGATTGTGTACCTGAATCGGTTTTAGAGCTAATGTCAGGTTATGTCGAACAAGGTTATGAAATCTGGTTAGAATTAGGCTTGCAAACCGCTAACAATAAGACATTAAAACGAATTAATAGAGGGCATGATTTCGAGTGTTATGCTGACATTACTAAAAAGGCACGTCAACTAGGTATAAAAGTGTGTACTCACCTTATTATTGGCCTGCCAAAAGAGACCCGAGTTGATTATCTTGAAACACTGGCTAAAGTCCTTACCATAGGCACAGACGGTATAAAGTTGCATCCACTACATATAGTGGAAGGTAGCTCAATGGCAAAAGCATGGAAGGCAGGCCGATTACAAGCACCTGAGATGGAGGACTATGTCAGTATCGCTAGCGAACTGATTCGTCGAACACCTCCGGAAATCATTTATCATCGTGTCTCTGCAGCTGCGAGAAGACCCACACTCCTTTCACCACTTTGGTGTGAAAATCGTTGGTTAGGAATGACTGAAATTGGCCGAGCTCTTGATAGAGAAGGAGCGCAAGGCTCGTTATTGAATCGAGCATTTATTTATACCAAGCCAATTGTAGATGTCACACCATAAATAAGTTATGAGCATAACGTCGTTTGAGTGTAAGCAAGTCTTTGACGATTTTCTTAAAAGATCAATCGCTCATAGACGATCAATAGTTAAAGAACACTGATACACAAGCTGATATATTTAGTTATGGTGGTTAATTTAGGAAACGTCAGGGTTAGAAAATAGCCTCTTTATTCAGAGTTAAGGGTAACTAGTTGAAGGTTAAACATGGCTTTTTATCGGCAAGATTACCGAATAAGGTATGAGGGAATGAATGAAACAAATTAAAAACTTAGCCCAGTATTATGTAGATCTACTCGTCAAACTGGGTATTCTTCGTTTTTCCATACTTTTAGCTTTAGCATTGGTTGCTTTAGCCGTCTTTGTTCAAGTAGGTATTACGCTCGTTTTACAAGGTAATGTTGAACATATTGATATTATTCGTTCGATATTCTTTGGGTTATTAGTCACACCTTGGGCGGTTTATTTTCTATCTGTCGTGGTGGATCAGTTAGAAGAATCTCGCCAACGTTTATCGAAACTAGTGTCTAAACTAAGAGACATGCGTTCACGTGATCAAGAACTAAATAATCAGCTGCAACAAAATATCATTAAGCTGAATCAAGAGATCAAAGAAAGGCAGAAAGCGGAAGATGCGAGACAAGTAGCGATTCGTGATCTAAAAAATGAAGTTTATCAGAGAGAAAAGACCCAGTTAGAATTAGCCGAAAGAACAACACTATTGAGATCGTTTATCGATACCTCACCTGACCTTATTTACTATCGCAATGCTGATGGCATTTTTTCAGGTTGTAACCGCGCCGTTGAAGAATTGACAGGCCGTACAGAGCAAGAATTAGTTGGATTGACACCATGGGATGTATATAGCAAAGAGATCGCACAAGAAGTTGTTAGCACCGACGAAATGGTTTTTACGGATAATGAAGAGATCACTTATGAACAGTGGCTAGAGTATCCAGATGGTAAAAAGGTGTATTTTGAAATTAGAAAAGTACCATTTTACAACAAACAAGGCCGCCACTTAGGTTTAGTCGGTTTTGGTCGAGATATTACCGAACGTAAAAAATACCAAGATGCTTTAGAGAAAGCCAGTCGAGATAAAACTACTTTCGTTTCTACGGTCAGTCATGAATTGCGTACACCACTAAATGGTATCGTAGGGCTGAGCCGCATGTTGTTAGATACTTCTTTAAACGAAGAACAAAGACAACATATGCAAACCATCAATGTTAGTGCCATTACACTAGGTAATATTTTCAATGATATTATCGATATGGATAAATTTGATCGCCGAAAATTAGAGCTGTTGCCAAAGGCAATTAACTTAGAAGACTTTGTTTCAGAAATGGAAAGTATTTCAGCCCTAATGGCAGAACAGAAAGGCTTGCGTTTTGACTTAGAACGACTAACGGATTTTCCTCGTTATATTGAGGTGGATACAACCCGATTACGTCAAGTTTTATGGAATTTGATAGGTAACGCTACCAAGTTTACTAAAGAAGGTGGCGTCGTTATGAGTGTTAGTGTTGATGTAGAAAATGACATAGCAGATATTACGTTTGAAGTGGAAGATACTGGCATAGGTATTCCAGAAGCTGAATTAGAAAAAATATTTGCAATGTATTACCAAGTTAAATCAGGTAAAGATAATTTACATGCCGTTGGAACAGGAATAGGTCTTGCTGTATCTAAACAGTTAGTCAATATGATGGGTGGGGATATCACGGTTAACAGTGAAGAAGGATTTGGTAGCACTTTTACCTTGAATATTCAGGTTCCCGTAGTTGATGATATTGAAGTAAAAGCCAAACCTAACCCGCAACAAGCTCAACGTATATTTATGGTTGAAGATATTCAATTGAATATTACCGTTGCTAGATCGCTGCTCGAAAGTTTAGGGCACTCTGTTGATGTGGCTATGAATGGCGAAGAGGCGATAGCACAATTCTCTCCTGAAAATTATGACCTTGTTTTATTGGATATTCAGCTACCTGATATGACGGGTTTTGACATTGCCACCTGTTTTAGAGAGCAATTTAAACAGTTACCGCCTTTAGTTGCACTTACTGCCAACGTGATGAAAGACAAACGAGACTACATAGACAAAGGTATGGACGATGCTTTGAGTAAACCACTGTCAGTAAAAGCGATTCAGAAAGTGATTGCTAGATGGTGTCTTTCAGCCGAACCTGAACCCGTTGTAGAACAACAAAATCTTGTAAACGAAACGCACTCTGTCAAAGTAGCGTCCAAAATTTTAGATATTGATATGCTGCAGTCTTACGTGGATATTGTTGGCACCGAACCTGTTTTTGATAGTATTCAAATGTTTGAAGACATGATGCCAGGATACATTGATATTCTTGATTCAAACATGGTTGCAGCCGATCAAGATGGCATTGTATCTGAAGCTCATAAAATAAAAGGCGCTGCGGGGTCTATTGGTTTAATGCATATCCAAAAAATAGCGCAAAAAGCTCAATCACCAGATATGCCCGCGTGGTGGGAAAATATAGCCGATTGGGTTGATGAAATTAAAAATGGGTATCAGAGTGATATTAATGTGCTAAAAGAGTGGCTGAAGCAACAATCATAGTTAATTTAATAAACTTTACTAAGTGGTAAATCAATCTGGTTAGATAGCTTATAACCTTGATAGTTTACCACTAGTAAAGTGCAGTATTATTCTTCTAAATCACCGCAAAAACGGTAACCTTCACCATGAATGGTTGCAATAATTTCTGGTGTGTCAGTGATGGATTCAAAATGTTTACGGATACGACGAATCGTAACGTCAACCGTGCGGTCATGTGGTTTTAGTTCACGACCAGTCATTTTTTTCAAAAGATCAGCTCGAGTTTGTATCTTGCCCGGGTTTTCGCAAAAATGAAGAAGCGCTCTAAATTCCGAACGTGGCAATTTATAACTGTCGCCTAGTGGACTGACTAATGAGCGGCTATTAATATCTAAAACCCAGCCATTAAACTCATATTTTTCAACATTACGCTTTTCTTCTGCCACCGGATTTTCACTCATTGAACGAGTAAGAAGATTACGAGCACGTATGGTCAATTCTCGAGGATTAAAAGGTTTAGTAATATAATCATCTGCGCCTATTTCTAGACCTAAAATTTTATCAACTTCATTGTCTCTACCAGTTAAGAACATAAGCGCAACATTTGCTTGTTCGCGTAGCTCTCTGGCTAAAAGTAGCCCATTTTTACCGGGTAGATTAATATCCATGATAACGAGATTAACAGAATTATCCGCGAGTATTTGGTGCATTTCTTCACCATCACTTGCTTCAAATACTGTGTATCCTTCCGCTTCAAATATACTTTTCAGCGTGTTACGAGTAACTTGCTCATCTTCAACGATGAGTATTTGTGGGGTCTGCATTGGCGATACCTAAATTGTAACAAGATTGTATATATTTTTTAGAAACTTTAAGCAAAAAATAACATATGGGTAAAGTGTTTACGATACTTGGTAACGAAAATTGTTACAAAACACTCTAACTAGGCACGCCAGTCCATGGTTGCTACCTATTTTGGGAGAACAACAGTTGTTTTATATGAAAAACAGCCGTGTTGATTATATCTCTTTACATTTTTGCTATATTTTAGTCGGATATTATTATCTTAAACGCACCGCAACAATAACAGTTTGTTAATTCTTTTCACTTTGTTGATTTACATCAATAGAGGTAAAATGACATTTTTTTATTTAATGAGCGGTTTATCAAAGACAAGTAAGGCTCAAGTTCATATTTAAGCTACTCAACTTGCCTGAATGTTTATTCTTTTATAATCAGAATGTTGTTTGGTTATTTATCATTCAGATTGCATTATTTTCGTGACTCGTTAGCGGTCAATTTCTTGCCTTTTGAAAGCAAATTTATCGGTATAGAGAATAAATTATATGATTTTAATGATTGCAAATTACTTGTTGGTGATTTAAAAAGAGTCTCGCTTGAAAAGAACTCCGTTGTAAAAACGCCTCAGAATCGATTTACAAAGCTTGAAAACGTGTCAGTAAAACGCCATGTATGGTGTACATAAAATCAAAATAAATCTGTTTATTCATACAAAAAACATAATGTTATATTTTCATGTTTTGCTACTTACAAGCCAGATTTAATATAAATATCAATAACTAAAAATTATCTAGGCTAATTAAAGCCATCATTTTTATAGAACAGAATTTAAAATCAATCGTAGTTAATGAGTTATAAAAAACTACGAAATCAAGGAGGAAAAATGAACGATATACTTCCAGATATCTGTGACAAGTATGAAGATCAAGTTACTTTGCTAGACCTACCGTTACAAAACTTTGGTCAGCGTGATGCTTTCTTTGGCGAAGTTGTCACTGTGCGTTGTTTCCATGACAACTCGAAAGTAAAAGACGTCTTGGAGCAAGATGGAAAAGGTAAAGTTCTTTTTGTTGATGGAAATGGCTCAACTAAAAAAGCGCTTTTAGGGGACCAACTTGCTATTTTAGCAATTGAGAATGGCTGGGAAGGTATTATTGTTTATGGTGCTATACGCGATGTAGCTGCATTATCAGAACTTGATGTAGGTGTAAAAGCGTTAGCGGCCTGTCCATTTAAAACTGAGAAAAAAGGAGCAGGTGAAATAAACGTGTGTTTAACCATGAATAGGCAAACCGTTCACCCTGGCGACTTTATCTACGCCGATTGGAATGGAATTTTACTGTCAGACAAGTTACTAGAAGTTTAAAAGCAAAACACTTACATTTTCCTATGTAACTAGGTGTTATTACTAGCGGAACTCCAGTATTTAATAGCACTTCAATATATTGCAACCACTGTTATTCAATATTAGTGGTTGCAAATTGAAAATATCAAAATTCCAATACGATTTTTTAGTTTATTAGCTCTCTAAAATTCAAATATCTACCTGAAATTCAAGTGGTCATTTAGAGTTCAGGTTAGTTATATCTGAGCGTGATTGTTTGCTACTTTTATCCCATAAAAAAACAATCAATTTTGAAAAAAAATAAACTTTCAATTGACTCTATCGGTGAAAGTCGGTAAACGTATGGGTAAGCAAAAAATAATGACATAAGCATAGATATAAAAATGAAAACAGTACGCCACTCAATAATGATTACCACAACCATTATTACCGACATTACCAATGTTGGGGCAGGCTGTTAAACGAAAGAAATTTCAAAAAAAGGCCTGTATCCACGAAGATACAGGCCTTTTTTTATACGAATTTTAAACATACTGGAGGTAGGGATGCGAGTTCTCAAGTTTGGTGGATCATCGTTAGCAGATGCTGACCGTTTTCTAAGGGCGGCAGACATTATTGCAAATAATGCGCAACAAGAAGAAGTAGCGGTGGTTTTATCTGCACCGGGGAAAACAACCAATAAATTAGTTGCGGTGATTGAAGGTGCACTTAGAAATGGTGATGCTGACATACAAATAGCTGAGTTAGAGAGCTCTTTTGCTCAACTTTTTTCTGAGATTAAAGCCGTTTTACCAACAATAAACAGCACCAGTTTTGATGAGCAAGTCAGTGTTTCGATGGCTCAATTACGTCAATTTGTTCATGGTATAGCACTTCTAGGTATGTGCCCTAATAACGCTAATGCTCGTATTATCAGCAAGGGTGAAAGAATTTCTATCAAACTGATGCAAGCTGTTCTAGAAGCAAAAGGCCAAGCAGCAAGTCTAATTGACCCAGTGAAATATCTTTATGCTAAAGGGGATCATTTAGAAGCAATGGTTGATGTGGATATATCCACTCAAAACTTTATAAATGACCCGCTTCCTACTGGACATGTGAATATCATGCCTGGGTTTACTGCTGGTAATAAAGCAGGTGAATTGGTTACCTTAGGTCGTAACGGATCTGACTATTCAGCTGCCGTATTAGCGGCTTGCTTAAGAGCGGATTGTTGTGAGATTTGGACCGATGTGGATGGTGTTTACAATTGTGATCCGCGTTTAGTTGATGACGCAAGATTGTTGAAATCGCTGAGCTACCAAGAAGCGATGGAGCTTTCTTATTTTGGTGCATCAGTACTTCATCCCAAGACTATCGCTCCTATCGCTCAATTTCATATCCCTTGTCTTATTAAGAACAGTTTTAACCCTCAAGGTCCAGGTACACTTATTGGCCAAGATACAGGCGAAGATAATTTATCTATCAAAGGAATTACAACGCTCAATAAACTGATTATGGTAAATGTATCAGGCCCTGGTATGAAAGGCATGGTTGGTATGGCAAGTCGCGTGTTTGGTGCGATGTCATCCGCTGGTGTCTCTATTGTTTTAATTACTCAATCATCATCTGAATACAGCATCAGCTTTTGTATTGAAGCTGCAGATAAGCAAAAAGCTGAACAAGCGCTGCATGATTCGTTTGAATTAGAATTAAAAGAAAGTTTGTTAGAACCAGTTGAGTACATTGATGATGTTGCTATCGTTACCCTAGTTGGTGATGGTATGCGTACCTCTAAAGGTGTTGCATCTCAGTTTTTCTCATCGTTAGCGGAAGTAAATGTCAATATTGTTGCTATTGCTCAGGGTTCATCAGAGCGTGCTATTTCTGCTGTCATACCAGAAGTTAAAGTGTCAGAAGCGATTAAAGCCTGCCATGAAAATTTCTTTAATTCTAAACACTTTTTGGATCTGTTCATTGTTGGAGTTGGTGGTGTCGGTGGAGAACTGGTTGATCAAGTCCAGCGTCAACAAGCCAAATTAGCGCAAAAAGGTATTATTATTCGCGTATGCGGATTAGCCAACAGTAAAGGTGTGTTATTGGACGCGAAAGGCTTACCACTTAATGACTGGCGTGATCGTATGGGCCATGTATCAGAAGAGTTCTCGCTTGCTACCTTGATCTCTACCGTGCAGCGCAATCATATAATTAACCCTGTTTTGGTTGATTGTACTTCCAGTGAAACCATTGCAGAGCAATATGCAGATTTCTTAGCGGCTGGTTTTCATGTCGTAACACCAAATAAAAAAGCTAACACAGCTAGCATGGCCTATTATCATCAATTGCGTCAGGTTGCCCGTAGTTCTCGTCGTAAGCTTTTGTATGAAACAACGGTTGGTGCAGGTTTACCGGTTATTGAAAACCTACAAAATCTAATTTCTGCTGGCGATGAATTAGAGAAATTTAACGGTATTTTGTCTGGTTCATTGTCATTTATCTTTGGTAAGTTAGATGAAGGCTTAACACTTAGCCAAGCCACTAATATCGCCAAAGACAATGGATTTACAGAGCCCGATCCCCGTGATGATTTATCTGGGATGGATGTAGCGCGTAAACTGCTTATTCTGGCTCGTGAAGCTGGCATGGCTATAGAACTTGAAGACGTTGTTGTTGAGCAAGCATTACCACCAGGTTTTGATGATTCTGGTTCTGTGGATGAGTTTATGGCTCGGTTACCGGAAGCAGATGCTTACTTCTCTGAGTTGGTAGAAAAAGCGTCTCAAGAAGGTAAAGTTCTGCGTTATGTTGGAGAAATCGATGAAGGTAAGTGCCGAGTAAGGATCCTTGCGGTTGATGAAAATGATCCAATGAACAAAATTAAAGATGGTGAGAATGCTCTAGCCTTCTATAGCCGTTATTATCAACCTATTCCACTAGTACTTCGTGGTTACGGGGCAGGTACAGAAGTGACCGCTGCGGGTGTATTTGCTGATGTGATGCGTACCCTAGGCTGGAAATTAGGAGTTTAACAAATGAATTCAAGTGATATGGATGTTGTGGTTTACGCTCCGGCTTCTATCGGAAATGTTAGCGTTGGCTTCGATGTGTTGGGAGCGGCGGTTTCGCCTATTGATGGCACATTGTTAGGTGATAGAGTTTTAGTCAAGGCTGGTAACACACCATTTGAATTAAAAACCTCAGGCAATTTTGTTTCCAAATTGCCTACCGAGGCAAAAGAAAATATTGTTTATGACTGTTGGTTAGTTTTCGCCCGAGAATTAGACAAAAAAGGCGTTGAAATTAAACCATTAGAAATGACGTTAGAGAAAAATATGCCGATCGGCTCGGGTTTAGGATCAAGTGCTTGCTCTATTACCGCTGCACTTGATGCACTGAATCGTTTCCATGCTCAACCATTAAATGAAATGGAATTATTAGCTTTAATGGGGGAGATGGAAGGAAAAATATCAGGTGGTGTTCACTACGATAATGTTGCTCCATGTTATTTAGGTGGTTTGCAATTGATGCTAGAAGAACTGGGGATTATTAGCCAAGAAGTTCCTTGTTTTGACGATTGGTTTTGGGTAATGGCTTATCCAGGCATAAAAGTGTCTACAGCAGAAGCTCGCTCTATTTTACCGTCACAGTATCGCCGCCAAGACGTTATTGCTCATGGACGTAACCTTGCCGGGTTTATTCATGCTTGCCATTCTGGTCAGCCTGAACTGGCGGCAAAAATGATCAAAGACGTGATCGCAGAACCATATCGTGAGAAACTATTGCCCGGTTTTGCCAATGCTCGTCAATATGCCACTTCTGCAGGGGCATTAGCGACAGGCATTTCTGGTTCAGGCCCGACACTGTTTAGTATCTGCAAAGAGAAAAGTGTTGCTGAGCGAGTTGCTCGCTGGTTAGAACAAAATTACATACAAAATGAAGAAGGATTCGTCCATATTTGTCGCTTAGACAAACAAGGATCGGTCGTGACAGGAAGTGAGCTATGAAGCTTTACAACATCAAAGAAAATGACGAACAAGTATCCTTTGGCCAAGCCGTGCGCCAAGGATTAGGCCGTAATCAAGGTCTATTTTTTCCATCAGAATTACCAACATTTAACGACATAGATGCACTGCTAGCAGAAGACTTTATACCGCGTAGTAGTAAAATTCTATCAGCCTTAATTGGAGATGAGCTCAGCGAAGCGCAAGTACTTGAACTTGTCGGCAATGCTTTTCAATTTCCAGCACCAATCAAAAGTGTCAAAGACGGTGTTTACGCACTGGAACTGTTTCATGGTCCAACCTTAGCGTTTAAAGACTTTGGTGGCCGTTTTATGGCGCAATCACTAGCCGCGGTAACTAACGGCGGTAAAATCACCATTCTAACTGCCACCTCTGGTGATACTGGTGCAGCAGTTGCTCATGCTTTCTATGGCATGGAAGACATTAACGTGGTTATCCTTTATCCAAAAGGAAAGATTAGCCACCTACAAGAGCAACTCTTTTGTACTCTTGGCAAAAACATCCATACAGTATCGATTAGCAGTGATTTTGATGCTTGCCAGTCGTTAGTTAAACAAGCCTTTGACGATCAAGCTTTACGTGAAGAGATCGGCTTAAACTCAGCCAACTCTATCAACATCAGCCGTTTAATGGCGCAAATTTGTTATTACTTCGAAGCGGTAGCTCAAATGAGCGCAGCTGAACGTGAAAATCTAGTTATTTCTGTACCAAGCGGTAATTTTGGTAATTTAACGGCAGGGTTGTTAGCCAAAGCAATGGGCTTACCAATTAAACGCTTTATTGCGGCAACTAACGTTAACGATACCGTTCCGCGTTACCTTGAAACGGGTGAGTGGGATCCAAAACCGACTATCGCAACAACGTCTAATGCTATGGACGTAAGTCAACCGAATAACTGGCCTCGCATTGAAGAGTTATGTCGGATTAAAGGTTGGGGTTTAGATACTTTAGGCAAAGGTGCTGTAACGGACGAGCAAAGCGCAGAATCAGTCAAAGAGTTGAATGATCTTGGCTACTTATGTGAACCTCATGGTGCCATTGCTTATCGTACGTTAAATGAGCAACTTCAAGAAGGCGAAACCGGCTTATTCTTGTGCACCGCTCATCCTGCAAAATTCAAAGAAGTAGTCGATGAGATTCTAGATAAAGATATTGACGTTCCTGCACCACTTGCAAAACATGCAGTAATGGAAAATTTATCGGAAGAGTTAGATGCCGATTTTGAAGCCCTAAAAGCGGTACTGAGAAAAGCCCACAAATAACGTAACGCTTACTCAACCGAACAGAAACGGATGACTCATTAGAGTTATCCGTTTTTTAATAGGAAATTTTTCTGTCTCTCGCCGCTAAAGCAGCAAAACACGTGCAAATAACGCCGACACAAGCAATAAGTAAGATAGGCGTCGACCATGAGTCACTTTGTACGTGAATTTGTCCTACCATCGTTGGGCCAGTTGCCGCTAAGGCATATCCAATGCCTTGAGACATGCCTGAAAGTGACGTCGCTTGGCTTCCGTTTGATGTCCTTAAACCAATAAAAGAGAGCACAATAATAAAGGTAGAGCAGTTAGCTAACCCAAATAAACCAACCCAAAAAATGGCAAACTGAGGTAAGTAAAGCAAGCCTATTAAGCTAGTGGGCACACAAAATGCGCAAAGGCTAACAAGAAGTTGCTGATTGTTTTTTCTGCTTAATATTGGTAGCAACAATATACCGGGAAGCATAGTGGAAAATTGCAGAAATCCGTAAATATAACCGGCATTAATTTCGCTATAACCGAGCGAACCTAATATTTTGGGTAGCCAACCAGCCAAAGAATAAAAAGTAAATGAATTAAGGCCTAATGCTAAAGTTACTTGCCATGCGATGCTACTTTTAAGCATGCTGCGCATAGATATGGCATGTTCATTTTGTGGAGCGTGACTTATTTTTGATGTTTTATTTCGTATCCTCGGTAGCCAAATTGTTAGTGCAAGGATAGGAAAAATAACGTTGCCGAAGAGGGCCAGTTGCCAACCATTAAACCCTTGTGAAAATAGATCCGATTGAGTAATAGAAAGGTTAGAAATTGGAACCATTAGGCTAGAGCTCATTGTTGAACCAATACCCATGGTAAAAATATATAATGATGTTACGGTGGCAATACGGGTTGGGAAATTGATTTTAACCACAACAGGCAAAAGAACATTACCGGTAGCAATCCCTATACCTAGTAAAACAGTGCCGCAATACAGTGTAGGTATTGTTCCCCAAGACCGAAGAATAACCCCAAGCGAAATGAGAATTAAAGCCAGAATTAAGCTCGGCTCTACTCCTATTCTTCGAGATACATTGCTGACCATCGGCGAAAAAATAGCAAAAGAAAGTAAAGGTAATGCGGTTAGAAAACCTGCTGCAGCGGAGGCTAAGTTTAAACTTTCCATAACTTGCGTCAGTACAGGAGCAAGGCTAGTAAATGGGGCTCGGAGATTTAGCGCTAGAAAAAGAACACCCAGCATAACTAAGATGTTTACGCGTGAAGGAGCTGTCATGTGATGGTCTGCTTCGATATTAGATAAGTTGTATAGCCTACAGAGGATTGCACAAGTAAACAATTGTTGAGGGTAAAACGTAGACAAAATAATTGATGATTAATGAGAAAAATAAAAGGCGCTAAAAGCGCCTTTCTAATCGAGTGGTTAATGAATAGGGCCTAACTCTGTTCTGGTAGATATGCTAACCACCTATTAATTAAACCTAATCGTTATATAGAACGATTATAGCGACTCAGTAAAAGTACGAGCAACAACATCAGCTTGTTGTTCTGGAGTCAATGAATTGAAACGCACTGCGTAACCAGAAACACGAATTGTTAACTGAGGGTATTTCTCAGGATTTTTGATTGCGTCTTCTAACGTTTCACGTTTTAGAACATTAACATTTAGATGTTGACCACCTTCAACGCGAGGAGCAGTTTCAATCGCTACTTCACGGCTTTCGAATTCGCCTAAATCAGATGATGCAACAACTTGGTCAGCTTCAAAACCAGCTACAGCAGCAACACAACGAGCTTCATTTTTCTCTGAATCTAATAGCCAGATTGAGTTTAATAGATCATCATTTGCAGCTTTAGTAATTTGAATACCTTGGATCATGATTGTCTCCTAGTTCACTTAGAATTTGATTCAATTAATAATTTTTTTTGGGTGTATCGTTTAACTTGTTGGGACTATGATAATATTGATTTAAGTCAAAAGACAACTAAAAACCTTATTTTTTTTGTGTAAATTTTATTGATGTATATCAAAAAACCTTATTTTTCATATGGTTTAGGTAAAATATTGTTCTGTATGATAATTTTGTCATTAATAGGAGTGTAGTAGACTTACTACATTCTGCTATCAAGTCGTTAACGGGTGGTTACTTTTATTTAACTAAATGGAAATTTTATTGTTTAATTGGTAACAATAAAATTGTGAATAATTCGCTAAAAAAAGAGTCGAAATTGTGAGTAATAAATTTATAGGGGCGCATGTATCTGCTGCTGGTGGAGTGGAAAATGCACCAATTCGAGCGAAAGAGATTGGTGCGAATGCTTTTGCACTATTCACTAAAAATCAAAGGCAATGGGTAGCCAAACCATTAACAGAACAGAGTATCAATGCGTTTAAAAATAACTGTGAAAAATTTTCTTTTGGTCCAGAACAAATTTTGCCGCATGATTCTTATCTAATTAATCTCGGTGCGCCTGAAGAAGAAAAGTTAGTAAAATCTCGAGCTGCGTTTATTGATGAAATGGAACGGTGTCATCAACTGGGGCTCAATTTGTTGAATTTTCATCCAGGGAGTCATTTGAAGAAAATTTCAGAGCAAGATTGCTTGGCATTGATTGCTGAATCTATCAATTTGGCTCATAGAGCGGTTCCTGATGTCATTGCGGTGATTGAAAATACGGCAGGACAAGGAACCAATTTAGGTTGGCGGTTTGAACATCTGGCTGAAATTATAGAGCGGGTTGAAGATAAGCAAAGGGTCGGGGTTTGCCTAGATACGTGCCACACTTTTACCGCCGGATATGACTTACGAACAAAAGAGGCATGTGATGAAACATTTGCCGAGTTTGATCGTGTGGTAGGTATGCACTATTTGAGAGCGATGCATCTTAATGATTCAAAAGTTGATTTTGATAGCCATGTTGATCGCCATCACTCGTTGGGTAAAGGAAAAATTGGTTGGGACTGTTTTGAATATATCGCTCAAGATGATCGTTTTGACGCTATCCCATTGATATTAGAAACAATTGAACCAGAGATTTGGCAAGATGAGATTCAAGCTCTTCGTCATTTAGAGTCGATGAAATAAAGTTTATTTTTAGCTAGTTTACTAATTTTTTGCGATTGTAAAAAGTTGGCACTTTTTTTTCATGGTTATTATAGACAAGGATCTTTCTGATCTTTGTCAGTGATAATATTCGCCATAAGAGGATGCCAATATGTATTTATCATCGATTTCACCTAGTCGCCCTAGAACTCCAGTTCCATATCGTCATGTGCAAGGTCGCGGTCATTTTAGAACCCCTCAAAAACATGCTTAATAGCGGAGTAGGTTGTACTACTGAATTGACTATGTGTTGTTCCCGTGAAAACGGGAATGACGAACTGACTGAGATTGTTATCCGACAAATAGCTAGCTACACTTACTTACCTACAATTGACACTTACTTACCTATAATTACTTCTACCTGTTAATGGGTAAACTTACATTCGTAGCATTTTGATGTACTGCAATGTGCTCTTTCTGATTTCCTTTTACTTGGTTATGATACGCCCTTAGGTTTAACCTTACTGGGCGGAAAAATGAGTAATAACGTGACTTGGCAGAGTCTGATTGAACAAGAAAAACAGAAACCTTATCTAAAGCAGACTCTAGAGTTTATTCAATCTGAGCGAGATAATGGTAAAGAAATATACCCTGCTGATGCTGATGTGTTTAGTGCTTTTCAATTGACTCAACTTACTGATGTTAAAGTCGTGATTATAGGTCAAGATCCTTATCATGGTCCGAATCAAGCCCATGGGTTGTCCTTTTCTGTTTTACCTGGAATAAAAATACCCCCTTCCTTGGCTAATATTTATAAGGAGTTAAGCCAAGATATAGAAGGATTTGAAGCGCCGAAGCATGGTTATTTAAAACACTGGGCAGAACAAGGTGTATTGCTAATTAATACGGTTTTAACGGTTGAAAGAGGCAAAGCACACTCACATTCAAAAACAGGATGGGAATCGTTTACCGATATCATTATTTCGCTAATCGATGAACATTGCCAAGATGTGGTTTTTTTGTTGTGGGGCACACATGCTCAAAACAAAGGTAAAAAAATAGATAGAAGTAAGCATTATATTTTAACGGCACCTCATCCGTCACCTCTTTCTGCTTACCGAGGATTTTTTGGCTGTCAGCATTTTTCAAAAACCAATCAGATTTTGTTGGACACCAAACGTCAGCCAATTGACTGGCAGCTGCCAAAATTACCAATGTAGAATCTAATGCTCATTAATTGCCCGAATATCGACTAGAATCAAAGCATGCATCTTATTCTTTCGTTAGACTAGAACGGTACTCTGTACAATAAAAGGAGCTTAGATAATCATGATGATGGAACAAATTCACCGCGAACACGGCTATATGGTTCGCCTATTAGCCATTTTGAAGAGTAACTGGAATGCACTTAATGATGAAAAATCGATTAATTACAGTTTATTAAAAGAAATTGTTGATTATTTATCTACTCATTCTGAAAGCGTGCATCATCCGAAAGAAGACATCCTTTACCGTTATTTTTCCGAGCGTTATCCTGATAGTGCCAAGGTGAAAGATCTGCAAATTGAGCATCAAGAGTTGTCTGAGAAAACCCAAGATTTTATAGTAACAGTGGAGATGATCCTACAAGACGCCGTTGTGCCTCAAGATGTTTTCATAGCTCAGTTAGAAGCATTTATACAAAATCAGAAACAGCATTTAGATTACGAAGAGAAAGAAATATTTCCGCTAATTAAAAGTACTTTTACCACACAAGATTGGCAAGAAGTTGAGAGTCAATGGCAACGGAGTGATGATGATCCTGTATTTGGCGACAATATAGCAGATCGGTATAAGCAACTTGCAGAAATAGTAAGGCAAGTAAAAAAAGAGTAAGCAAATTAATTTATCGGATATAAAACAGGCACTGAGGTGCCTGTTTTATTGTGATGTATGAATAGGTTAAACATGCGTACTGCATCTATGCTCAATTGTTTATTTTATCGACTGAGCATAAAATCAATGGGTCCTGTTAAAAATCAATGTCGTCTAAATTGTAATCATTACAAACATCGAGTTCCATTAACTCCTTCTGTAAACGTCGACGATCTTTTATCGCTTCAATTTCACGCCATTTGCGTTTGGCTGGTTTTGCACGGCTAGAACGAATCGAGTGTGAATCCGTTTCCATTATATCTTCGAGTAGAAAGCCTTCCATTTTGACCTCACTTGTATTTAATGTACTCCTAACGGAGCTTTTTAAGTACCATAAACACGATAAGAATAGCTATGATGTATTTCTCATTTGTTTCTCTTAGATGAAGCTTTTGTTAGAGAATCCACTGTAATTCACAATTTATATATTTTTAATGGACAAAATATTAGCTCAAACTAGAGATCAGGGAGGTTGACATCTGTTCTCGTTGAATCAGAATGAAGTGAATTAGCTGTTCTAGCTATCCGCCATTATCCACGGAGAGGACCTTGTGGCAGAAACGATAAGTTTACTTAATGATCTTTTATGGGGCTCGATTCTTGTTTATATTTTGGCTGGTGTAGGAATTTACTTTACCGTCAAATTAGATTTTATCCAGTTCAGGCATTTTACCCATTTATTTTCTGTTCTTAGAAATAGTCGGCGTTTTGAAGGAGAAGGAATTTCCTCTTTCCAAGCGTTATGTACCAGCCTTGCCGCTCGCGTCGGCACAGGAAATATGGCGGGAGTGGCGATTGCTTTAACCGCCGGAGGGCCCGGTGCTATTTTTTGGATGTGGTTGATTGCCATGTTTGGTATGGCAACCTCTTTTGCAGAAAGTACCTTAGCTCAGTTATATAAAATCAAAGATGATAATGGTCAATTTCGTGGTGGGCCAGCTTACTATATGCATAAAGGGTTAGGTATGCGTTGGTTAGGGGCATTATTCTCTGTGCTACTCATTATTACCTTTGGGTTAGTGTTTAATGCGGTTCAAGCGAACGCTATTGTTCATGCTATGGAAACGGCTTTCGGCTGGGATTCTTTATACGTTGGCGTATTTGTGGTTTTATTAGCGGCTTTTATTATTTTTGGTGGTATTCGTACGGTTGCTAAAACGGCTGAAATAATTGTTCCTGTCATGGCGCTAGCTTATTTATTGTTGGCATCGGTAGTGATTATTTTTAATTTAGATAAAGTACCAGGGGCGCTTGGTTTAATCTTTAAGAGTGCGTTCGGAGTTCAAGAAGCTATTGCTGGTGGAGTCGGCTATTCTATTTCTCAAGCCGTTATTAATGGAGCAGAACGCGGTCTTTTTTCTAATGAGGCGGGAATGGGATCGGCACCTAATGCGGCGGCAACCGCAACACCTTATCCACCTCATCCTGTTTCGCAAGGTTATGTACAGATGCTTGGTGTATTTCTTGATACGATTGTCATATGTACTGCAACCGTCGCTATCATATTGCTTTCTGGAGAGTATCAACAAGGTGGACCGGTCACAGGTATTGAGTTAACTCAAAATGCCTTGAGCTCTCAGGTAGGCGATTGGGGAAGTATATTTGTTGCTATTGCTATCTTCTTTTTCGCTTTTACTTCTATTATCGCTAATTATTCTTATGCGGAAACCAATCTGACGTTTTTAAAGCGAGACCAAAAAATAAATAAGATTATTTTACGAATTCTAGTTCTTGTTATGGTGTTGTATGGAGCAATGGATTCTTTACCTACTATTTGGGCATTAGCAGGGCTCTCTATGGGCTTGATGTCTATGGTGAACCTTATGACCATTATGTTGCTCTCAAGCATCGTGATCAAATTAGCTAAGGATTACAACAGGCAAATTAATATGGGGCGAGTACCTAAATTTAAATCGAATGAATACCCGGAACTCATCGCTCAGTTAGAAAAAGAGGTTTGGCGAGACTAGTACTTATGAATCGTTTGTAATATATGAACTGACAGCACGCAGATTTCATTGGCTTAGACTATTGAACAAATTGAAAAAGTCGTACTGACTAAGTGGTGTTTTTTATATATTCTAGTTATAAATCAATCGAACTCCGATGGAATAAAATTATGCTCATTATTGTTTCTCCAGCAAAAACTCTGGATTATGAATCGCCACTTGCTATTGAAAAATATACGCAACCAGAATTAATTGATCAGTCGAAATTGCTAATTAAAGAGTGTCGTAAGTTAACTCCGGTTGATATTGCTACTTTAATGAAAGTTAGCGATAAGATTGCAGGGTTGAATGTGGCTAGATTTGAGCAATGGAGTGAAACATTTACTACTGAAAACTCTCGTCAGGCGATATTGGCGTTCAAAGGCGACGTTTATACCGGTCTTGAAGCACAAAGTATGAGTGAAGAAGATTTCGATTATGCTCAATCTCATCTTCGTATGCTTTCGGGACTGTATGGATTGCTAAGACCGCTTGATCTTATGCAACCTTACCGTTTAGAAATGGGCAGTAGATTAGCTAACGAGCGTGGTAGTAACTTGTATCACTTTTGGGGCGATATTATTACCAATAAACTGAATGATGCACTCAGTGAACAAGAAGATAATATTGTGGTTAACTTGGCTTCTAATGAGTACTTTAAATCAGTTAAAACCAAACAGCTCAACGGTAAAGTTGTTACGCCAATCTTTAAAGATTGTAAAAATGGTCAATATAAAGTCATTAGCTTTTATGCCAAAAAGGCGCGAGGAATGATGGCTCGATATATTATCGATAACCGTATATCTTCTATTGAATCATTAACCAAGTTCGATGTGGCTGGATATTATTTTGTAGAACAAGAGTCTAGCGCAACAGAGTTGGTGTTTAAAAGAGAAGAGCAGAAATAGCTTTCAATGATTAGTGGGGAAATACAATTAGCACGAGTAAAGTGTGTGATTTGAAAATAATAAAGGGCATGAGCCCTTTATTATTTTAATGACTGGCAGTTTTACACTTCATTGGTGTTATTTTTTCTTCTTCTTTTTCTTTGGTGATGCTTTAGTTGCCACTTTGGCTTTCGCCTTCACTTTTTTCTTCTTTTTGATGCTCGGCTTTTTATGCGTTGGACGCATATCTTTAACAAAGCGTTCTTTTACATCTTCCTGTACGTAACGTGCAATCCGAGACATCATACCTTGATCATGTGCTTCTACTAAGGATATTGCATTACCTTTTTTACCCGCACGAGCTGTACGGCCAATACGATGTAAATAGACATCCGCAGTGCGTGGAAGATCATAGTTAATCACATGAGATACATTGGGAAGGTCAATCCCACGAGCTGCAACATCAGTTGCTATCAGTACATTGACTTCACCATCATGAAAACGACGAATCGCGTTATTACGGCGATCTTGTTGCATTTCGCCTTGTATCCAACTGCAAGGAATTTGCGCACTTTCTAACAATGAACGTACTTCGGCTAAACGTTCACGTGTTTTTACAAACACAATAGAACGCTCGGCTTGTTCAGTTAGAATATGCTTAAGCAAGTCATTTTTATGCTTTAGTGTATCGGCACGATGGTACCATTGGGTGATTTTTTTACGCTCACGACGAGATGGATCGGCTTCAATTTTAGCAGGATCTGTTAACAGATCCGCGGTAAAGCCTTCTACCCCCTTTCCTTCTAATGTGGCAGAAAAGAGCAGTGTTTGCTTTCTCCAGCGACATTCTCCAGCCAAACGGTCGACAACAGGCGCAAAACCCATATCAAGCATACGATCTGCTTCATCTAAAATCAGCCATTCTATAGCACGACAATCAAAACGTTCCGCTTCAATATATTCCATTAATCGACCCGGCGTCGCTACAACAATATCTTGAGTTTGAGCTAATATATCGGCGTGTTCTTGATACATGACGCCACCAGTGATGGTGAAAATATTTAAGTTAGTATTTTTCGCTAGTTCACGAGCTTGGTCGGCTACCTGCATGGCAAGCTCACGCGTTGGCGTTAAAATTAGTACGCGAGCAGGACCCGCTCTTTTGCGTGGAAAATCTTGTAAGTACTGTAAAGCAGGAAGAGCAAATGCTGCCGTTTTCCCCGTACCTGTTGGCGCAGAAGCTAAGATATCTCGGCCATCTAATGCCAGTGGTATCGCCTCGGCCTGAATTTGAGTTGGGCGCTCAAACCCCATATCGGTTATTGCTCTAACGAGGTTATCGTCTAGCTCAAGGTCAGCAAAATTATTGATCACAATAGGATCTCCACAAGCAGTAGTTAAAAGTTTGGTGGTGCATATATTGAATGATGCAGTATATGCGGTCGCGCATTATAGAGGAATAATGCTTATATCTACATCATTATATTATTACATCTTTAAATAAAACGCTTTTGTCAGCGCAACAAAATTGTCTGAGTACTTTCCGGATTGATTAATCATTAACTTTGAGTGCTCTGTTTCAAGTTGTTTTGAATTAATGGTCTCATCTTGTCGGCATAGTTCTATTAGTAAACGATTGACCGCTTTAAACTCTGTTGGTGATACTTGGCAAAGTCGGGACACCCTCCAGCCTAAAGTACTCGCTACAGTGATGAATGCCTCTCCTTCTACTCGCGGCAGAATAAAGTTTGCTTTGCCCTGTAGCTTCAATACTTTTTGGCAACTTTGCAATAAATCCCGATGAGGCAATGAATCGGTGTGTCGTGCGGTTGCTCTTTGTTTTAGTTTGGAGGGTTGACCTTGATTAAAATAAGGAGGATTACAGATTATGGTATCGAAAAGGTTATTCGACAGTTTGAATAATTCAGTCCAACTTAAAATATCCGCATGGGTTAATTGGAGTCGTTTATGCCAAGGTGATTGTGAAAAATTATGTGACGCCGCTTCATAGGCGTCTTTATCTATTTCTATGGCATGAATATCCGCTTGGTAAAAGCGTTGCGCGCACATTAACGACAGTAAACCTGTCCCTGTTCCAATATCAAGAATGGTGGCATTGTGAGCTGCTTGAATCCAACTTCCGAGCAACACGCCATCAGTACTCACAGGCATACCAGAAAATCCACCGTGCACAGTGAATTGCTTAAACGAAAAATCTTTGGTGGCAGTTCTATCGGAAACCATCATCTCTCTGCGCTGTATCGGTGACAAGTTAGTAAAGTTTAAAAACTAAAGCGTGTTTTGATATTCGGTAAGCACTTGTTCACACCAGGTGGCAATACGTTCATCACTGAGTTCGTATTGAGAGTCTTCATCTAGCGCTAAACCGACAAACTTCTTTCCATCTTCGGTTAGTGCTTTAGAAGCCTCAAATGTATATCCATCAGTAGGCCAATACCCTAAAAATTGTGTTTGAGTCGGTTTGAGTTCATCGTGTAACAGCCCCATCGCGTCGAGAAACCACTCGCCATACCCTTCTTGATCGCCCAGACCAAATAAAGCGACGTGTTTACCTTTTAGTGAGATAGGGGCAATACTCTGCCAAATTGCACTCCAATCTTCTTGCAGTTCACCAAAGTCCCAAGTAGAAATACCAAGAATGAGCAAGTCATAATCTTTCATTAAATCCAATGGTGTTTCTTTAACGTTATAAATATCAACGAGTTCTTCGCCAATTATTGCTTGTATTTTTTCTGCTGCTATTTCGGTATAAAAGGTTGTTGATCCGTAGAAAAGTCCAATTTTCATATGATATTGATTCGCGTATGACTGTTTAATAAGGATTTTACCTATAAACAAGGTATGATTGCAGTCATTAGTTGCTTTTTAAGTTAATTTAGTTAGTAATTTAGTTTTTATTAATTTAATTATAACTAATTTATGTTAACAACGGTTTTGAGTGATAACTGAAAATGAATGACCAAGCTTTTGTAGAACAGTTTCTAGATGCAGTGTGGATGGAAAAGGGATTATCTGAGAATACGTTGTCTTCTTATCGACATGATTTAATTAAACTAATTAAGTGGATGCAAGCTGAAAACCTATCTTTTACTGCTATGTCTATTACTGATCTGCAAGATTATCAGGCGTGGTTGACTGATAAAGGTTATAAGCAAGCATCTAGAGCAAGAATGTTATCTGCGATACGCCGATTGTTTCAGTACGCTTATCGAGAAAAAGTACGCAGTGATGACCCGAGCGCACTTTTAATCAGCCCTAAATTACCTAAAAGGTTACCCAAAGACCTCTCTGAGCAACAAGTCGATGATCTTTTAGATGCTCCTGATCCTAACGACCCTTTACAGCTAAGAGATAAAGCCATGTTAGAGCTTCTGTATGCAACAGGATTACGTGTAACAGAATTGGTGAGCTTGACGATGGAAAATATGAGTCTTCGCCAAGGCGTAGTTCGCGTAATAGGTAAAGGTAATAAAGAACGATTAGTACCAATGGGTGAAAATGCGGTAGATTGGATTGAAACCTTCTTACAAGATGGTAGGTCTATCCTATTAGGTGAGCAGAGTTCTGATGTGGTCTTTCCTAGCAAAAGGGCTAAACAGATGACTCGACAAACCTTTTGGCATCGTATCAAACACTATGCGGTTATTGCGGGTATCGACACTGATTTGCTTTCTCCTCATGTGTTACGGCACGCATTTGCAACTCATTTACTTAATCACGGAGCCGATCTCCGAGTAGTACAAATGTTATTAGGTCATAGTGACTTATCAACGACACAAATTTATACTCATGTTGCTACTGAGCGATTAAAGCTTATTCACTCGCAGCATCATCCTAGAGCATAAATCCACTACAGCAGCTATACAAATAAAGGTGATATTAATGAGCGTGTTACGCAACCTATTGATTTTAAGTTTTCCATTCTTCATCGCGGCATGTGATGCAGATGAAGTAAGCGAGGCAGAAAAAACCGGCAGTGAAGCTGGAACAACGATGGTTACTGAAAGTGAATCCACGCCTACAGCTGCTACTTTTGATAAGTCGGTAATAAAAGCTCAGTTTGAAAAAATGGGGGTAGAAGTCATTTCTATTATACCTGCAAGTATTGATGGATTATTTGAAGTTGATACCAGTGGCGGAATGGTTTTTTCTAATGTACAAGGCGATCAGTTTATTGCGGGTACGTTGTATGCTCTAGATGATAACGGTGAATATGTTGACGTTATTGCTGAGAGAAAAGCTCCCTTAAATGCAGCCAAAATTGAACAATATGTCGACGACATGATTGTTTATCCGGCAAAAAATGAAAAATACGTTATCACAGTATTTACCGATACAACCTGTGGCTACTGTGTAAGACTGCATGGTCAAATGGATCAATATAATGATTTAGGCATTACGGTTCGCTATTTAGCGTATCCACGCCAAGGACCTAACGGGCCAGTTGCCCAACAAATGGCAGAAGTTTGGTGTTCCGATGATCCGGCCAAAGCGATGACAAGCGCTAAATCGGGTCAAACCTTGAATAATCACGTAGATAATTTAGCGCAATGTTCGCAAAAAATAGTCGAGCAATATAGTCTTGGGCGCGAGTTAGGGATACAAGGAACACCGGCAGTCTTTCTTCCAAATGGTGCGCTATTGGCAGGTTACATGCCTCCTGCTGGTATGCTTCAGCGTATAGAACAAGAGATGGCTAATTAGTCTTTATATTCGCTACTAAATAATAAACCTGCTTTATAGCAAGCAGGTTTATTTACATACCGTTACCAAACGTCATTCGCTAGCATTGGACCTTCAGTATCATAATGATTGAAATTAAACGTCGTCCCCAAGTTGATTTATCTATTCTACCTGACACCATTCCAGAGTTGCTTCGGCGTATTTATATTAATCGCGGTATCGACAATATTAGTCAGTTAGAAAAAGCCGTTAAAGGATTACATTCTTATCAATCGTTAGCCGGAATCGATAAAGCAGTTGAGCTTTTATTTGCGGCTATTGAGCAAGGAAAACGAATAATTATCGTAGGAGATTTTGATGTTGATGGCGCCACCAGTTCTGCATTGTCGGTATTAGCACTCCGTTCTCTTGGTTGTCGAAATGTCGATTATTTAGTGCCAAATCGCTTTGAAGATGGTTACGGTTTAAGTCCAGATGTGGTTAAACAAGCCATTGAATTGCAAGCCGAAGTCATTATGACGGTTGATAATGGAGTGTCGTCTATTGAGGGCGTTCAATTTGCTAAACAACATGATCTTCAGGTTATCGTAACCGATCATCATTTACCGGGTAATCAACTTCCGCAAGCTGATGCTATGGTGAATCCTAATTTAGAATCTTGCCAATTTCCTTCTAAAGTTCTTGCTGGCGTTGGGGTCGCATTTTATCTTATGTTAGCGCTTAGAGCATTTATGCGAGAGCGTAATTGGTTTGCAGCCAATAATTTGTTAGAACCGAATTTGGCGGAGTTATTGGATCTAGTCGCACTGGGCACCGTTGCCGATGTAGTGGCATTGGATGAGAACAATAGAATTTTGGTTCACCAAGGGTTACAGAGAATTCGAGCAGGTAAAGTTCGGCCCGGAATCCAAGCATTAATTGAAGTATCTAAGCGCGATGCTAAGCGTTTAGTCGCCTCTGATTTTGGTTTTGCTTTAGGGCCTAGAATCAATGCCGCAGGGCGTTTAGACGACATGTCGTTTGGTGTTGAATTGTTGATGAGTAACAATATTCATGCGGCAAGAAGAATGGCCAGTGAACTTGATAGCCTTAATCAGACTCGAAGAGAAATTGAAGATGGCATGAAGCAAGAGGCGATGGCTTTTTGTGAGCGGTTAAAGTTTGGTGAAAATGCTCAGTTACCTTATGGTCTTGCTTTATTTCAACGTGATTGGCACCAAGGTGTTATTGGTATTGTCGCTTCACGTATTAAAGATCAATTTCATCGGCCTGTGATTGCTTTTGCAGATGGTGGTGATGGATATATCAAAGGCTCATGTCGCTCCATTCCGGGGCTACATATTCGTGATACACTCGATTTATTAGATACTCGAAATCCAGGTCTGATCCTTAAGTTTGGTGGTCACGCCATGGCGGCAGGCTTGACGATTAAAGAACGTGATTTTGAGACTTTCTCGGCTTTATTTGATCAGCTCGTACGTGACCAATTAGATGAATCGGCTTTACAAGGGGTTATTTTGTCCGATGGAGAACTGCAACCAGAGCAGTTTTCCATGCATACTGCCATTGAGCTGAGAGATGGCGGGCCATGGGGACAAAATTTCCCAGAACCTATTTTTGACGGTGAATTTAAGTTATTACATCAAAAATTGGTGGGTGAAAAGCATTTAAAAATGATGGTGGAGCCATTGTTCAAAGGCCACCCTACTAATATATTATTAGATGCAATCGCATTTAATGTCGATTTACGCCGCTGGCCAGATGCCGCTGCAAAAACGGTGAAGTTAGCGTTTAAGCTGGATATAAATGAGTTTAGAGGAAATCAATCATTGCAATTGATGATCGATCATATTGATAGCTAATAGCGCGCTTTTAGTTGTATTTTTTCCTGTATCTTCATCACATTTTTGAGTAGAATTCCTCGGTTAAATTCTACTCATAAATGTTGAGCAAACATGTTTGAAATCAATCCAATTAAAAACCGCTTACAGGACGTGACACAACGCACGAATATCCTGAGGGGGTACCTTTGACTATGACGCCAAGAAAGAGCGTCTAGAAGAAGTCAATGCAGAACTAGAACAACCCGATATTTGGAACGAACCTGAACGTGCGCAAGCGTTTGGTAAAGAACGTTCTGCGTTAGAAGCGGTTGTTGAAACTATCGATATTCTTGACCAAGGTGTGGATGACGTAGAAGGCTTATTAGAGCTCGCCGTTGAAGCAGAAGATCAAGAAACGTTTGATGAAATAGAACCTGAACTTGCCGAGTTGGAAGCTAAGTTAGAAAAACTTGAGTTTCGCCGTATGTTCTCTGGTGATCATGATAGCTCCGATTGTTATATTGATCTTCAGTCTGGTTCAGGTGGTACAGAAGCGCAAGATTGGACTTCCATGTTGCTGCGAATGTATCTTCGTTGGGCTGAATCGAAAGGTTTTAAAACCGAAGTTATCGAAGTTTCTGAAGGCGAAGTTGCTGGATTAAAATCTGCCACGATACGTGTTTCAGGTGAATACGCTTATGGTTGGTTGCGAACGGAAACCGGCGTACATCGCTTGGTTCGTAAGTCGCCATTTGATTCAGGTGGTCGTCGCCACACTTCATTTGCTTCTGCATTTATCTATCCAGAGATTGATGACAATATTGCTATCGATATTAATCCAGCAGAATTACGTATTGACGTATATCGAGCCTCTGGCGCGGGTGGTCAGCACGTTAACACTACTGAATCAGCGGTGCGTATTACTCACTTGCCAACCAATACAGTTGTTCAGTGTCAAAACGATCGCTCACAGCATAAAAACAAAGATCAAGCGATGAAGCAGTTGAAAGCGAAACTGTTTGAGCTTGAGTTGCAAAAACAAAATGCAGAGAAACAAGCGAGTGAAGATTTAAAATCTGATATCGGCTGGGGAAGTCAAATTCGCTCATACGTATTAGATGATTCACGTATAAAAGATTTACGTACCGGCATTGAAAACCGTAATACTCAAGCGGTTCTTGACGGTGACTTAGACAAATTTATCGAAGCCAGCCTGAAATCAGGTTTGTAAGCGTACTATAAAGGGCAAATAAAATGACTGAACAGGTACAACAGCCAAATGCAGAAGAGAATAAGCTGATTGCTGAACGTCGTGCGAAATTAGAGAATATTCGCGCCAATTGTAAGGCAAATGGTCATCCTAATGATTTTCGTCGTGATAGTTTAGCCGGTGATCTTCAGGCGCAGTTCGGTGAGAAAACCAAACAAGAATTAGAAGAGTTAAACCATATCGTTGCAATTGCGGGTCGCATCATGGCGAAACGCGGTCCTTTCTTAGTTATTCAAGAAACCTCTGGCCGTATTCAAGCGTACGCAGCTAAGCCAGTACAAAATGAATTAAAAGAAAAATACCAAGGTCTAGATATAGGCGATATTATTGGTGTTAAAGGTGCTTTACATAAATCAGGTAAAGGCGATCTTTACGTGAATATGGAAGAGTACGTATTGCTAACTAAAGCACTTCGTCCGTTACCAGAAAAATTCCATGGTTTAACCGATCAGGAAATGCGTTATCGTCAACGTTATGTTGATCTTATTGTGAATGAAGATTCACGCAACGCTTTTATTATTCGTTCTAAATTGGTTACTGCTATCCGTAATTTCATGGTTTCTAAGCAATTCATGGAAGTAGAAACTCCAATGATGCATGTTATTCCTGGTGGCGCAACGGCGCGCCCATTTATTACGCATCATAATGCTTTAGACATTGATATGTATTTGCGAGTCGCCCCTGAGCTTTACTTAAAACGTTTAGTGGTAGGTGGGTTTGATCGTGTATTTGAAGTGAACCGTAACTTCCGAAACGAAGGACTTTCACCTCGCCATAATCCTGAGTTTACCATGATGGAATTCTATATGGCTTACGCGGATTATAATGACTTGATGGATTTGACCGAAGAGATGTTACGTACGGTTGCGATTGAGGTGCTTGGCTCAAGCTCTATGCCTTATGGTGAAGAGACGGTTGAGTTTGGCGGTCGTTATCCACGTTTAAGCATGTTAGATGCAATTAAACAATACAATCCTGATCGTGAAGATATTCAAGCGATGACTTATGAGCACGTTCAAGATCGTGACTTTATGGTCGGCATTGCTAAATCTTTACATATTAATGTCGAACCATTTTGGACCTGTGGTCAATTACTCGAAGAGATCTTCGGTGAAACCGCTGAACCAAAATTAATTCAGCCAACCTTTATTACCGAATACCCAGCGGATATCTCGCCATTAGCTCGTCGTAATGATAATAATGATTTCATTACCGATCGATTTGAGTTCTTTATTGGTGGCCGTGAAGTAGCGAATGGTTTCTCTGAGCTGAATGATGCAGAAGATCAAGATGCACGCTTTAAAGCTCAAGTTGATGCTAAAGATGCCGGTGATGATGAAGCGATGTACTATGACGCCGATTACATTACAGCTCTTGAGCATGGCTTACCGCCAACCGCAGGGCAAGGCATTGGTATTGATCGTTTAGCTATGCTGTTTACTAATACACATACTATCCGAGACGTTATCTTGTTCCCTGCGATGCGTCCACAAGCCTAGTCAGAATAGCATATTGCCTAATAAGACCATCGCCAAGGCGGTGGTCTTATTTTTTTGTGTATTGGCTAATGTGTTGTTATTGAGAAAGCATCGTTATTGAGAAACGAATAGCGATAGACTAATTATTGCTACTGAGAATAAAAAATGGAATATCAATTTGTTAAAAGTATTACAGGTGAATATCGTATCAAGTGTAGTATGGGGCATGAAGTTGTTGGTCGTTGGTTAGAGCAAGAAATATACACCGATAAGCAACGTATTCAAGCTATCTTAACCGCTATTGAACAGATAAAAGCAGAACAATCTCAAGAGTATTCTTTAGTCGGTAAAGAAATCAGTATTTCAATAAGACGCGATGATGTGGTTATCCAAGAAAATGCATTAAATTATGTTGATGATTCGTTGCAAGAGAGTGAATTTGATTTTTATGATTGTGAAAGTGACTCAGGTTGTGGGTTCGAAGATTTCGAACAGTTAATTCATTCTTGGTGTGCTTTTATTGGTTATAAGTAGTTTATCGTCTTGAGTATCTCGTTCTAGTTAATTGTTCGCTTTTAGTCTCTTCTTTTTTCATGTCATTTTTCCATTTTGCACAATCTTGGGGCTTTGTTGTTTCTTGCTTCATTTTAGTGATCGTTATGCACCATTATAGTGCTTTAATTTTAATTGTATTTAACATTTTTTAAAAAATTAAAATTAAAACAATAGCTTATAAAACTGGCATGGCTCTTGATTGTTATTTCCCTGTTAAAGGAATATATGCTCAGAGAGGATGCAATGAAACTTATTAACGCCATTATTAAACCATTTAAACTAGACGATGTTCGTGAAGCTCTATCGGATGTTGGTATAGAAGGTATGACTGTTGCTGAAGTAAAAGGCTTTGGACGTCAAAAAGGTCACACTGAACTTTATCGCGGTGCAGAATACCAAGTTGATTTTTTACCTAAAGTGAAACTTGAAATAGCAACGCAAGCTGAAAATGTTGATCGCGTTATTGAAGCAATAAGTAAAGCAGCACATACAGGCAAAATCGGTGACGGAAAAATATTTGTTTACGATTTAAGCCAGGTTGTACGTATTCGTACTGGTGAAATGGATAACGAAGCACTTTAAGGGATTGGAGAACATATAATGGAACTATTAACAACAGTAACAGAATTACGTTACGCACTAGATACTTTTTTCTTCCTAATTTCAGGTGCGTTGGTAATGTGGATGGCAGCAGGTTTTGCCATGTTAGAAGCGGGTCTTGTTCGCTCGAAAAACACAACAGAAATCTTAACTAAGAACTTCGTACTTTATGCTATCGCTTGTACTATGTACTTGTTGATTGGTTACAACATCATGTATGTAGACAATGCTGAAGGCGGTATTATCCCTTCTATTGGCGCATTAATTGGCTCTCAAGGTGAAGGCGCTGATCACTCACTAGAATCTGATTTCTTCTTCCAAGTAGTATTCGTAGCAACAGCAATGTCAGTTGTATCTGGTGCGGTTGCTGAGCGTATGAAACTTTGGGCATTCTTAATCTTTGCCGTTGTATTAACAGGCGTTATCTACCCAGTTGAAGGTTATTGGACTTGGGGTGGCGGTTTCCTTGCAGAAGCTGGTTTCAGTGATTTTGCTGGCTCAGGTATTGTGCATATGGCTGGTGCAGCTGCAGCTTTAGCAGGTGTTTTATTGCTTGGTGCTCGTAAGGGTAAATATGGTAAAAACGGTGAAGTTCACCCGATTCCAGGTTCAAACATGCCACTTGCTACATTAGGTACGTTTATCCTTTGGTTTGGTTGGTTCGGCTTCAACGGTGGTTCTCAGCTAATGGTTTCAGATTTTGAAAACGCAACAGCGGTTGGTCAAATCTTCCTAAATACTAACGCAGCAGCAGCAGCAGGTGCTATTGCTTCTCTAATCGTATGTAAGACCACTTGGGGTAAAGGTGACCTTACTATGGTATTAAATGGCGCGTTGGCTGGCTTAGTTGCTATCACAGCTGATCCACTATCTCCATCACCAGTTGCTGCCGTTATTATCGGTGCTGTTGCTGGCGTACTAGTTGTATTCGCTATCATCGGTATGGATAAAATCAAGGTTGATGATCCAGTAGGTGCTATCTCTGTACACGGTGTGTGTGGTTTCTTTGGTCTAATGGTTGTTCCAGTATGTAACAGCGATGCATCATTTGGTGCTCAGCTTCTTGGCGCAGCAGTTATCTTTGCATGGGTGTTTGCAGCAAGCCTAGCAGTTTGGGCTGTACTGAAAGCAACAGCAGGTATCCGAGTTTCTGAAGATGAAGAAATGGAAGGTATGGATATGCACGATTGTGGTGTAGCCGCTTACCCAGAGTTTGTTTCTTCTAAGTAATTTATGTCAGATGAGTTGTCTAAAGTAATAGGTACTCAATAACATTTAGTTACATATATTTGTCTAAACCCGCTCATTGAGCGGGTTTTTTTATGCTTTTAGTTAATATTAACCATTGCACAAACATTGTATTTCAATATAATAACGAACGATAACTATTATCATTTGCATCTATATTTAAGGACATATAATGAAAAAAGTGCTATCTCTATCAATGCTTGCTTTGGCGTCTATCAGTTCTACTTCTTTTGCCGCAGAAGAAGTGAATGTCTATTCGTACCGCCAACCATTCCTTGTTGAGCCTATGTTTACAGAATTTACCAAGGAAACGGGTATTAAAGTAAACGTTAAATTTGCCAATAAAGGGTTAGCTGAAAAACTCAAGCAAGAAGGTGAATATAGCCCTGCAGATGTTATTTTGACTACCGATATTAGTCGATTAGCAGAGTTGGTTGATAAAGGCGTTGTTCAACCAGTACAAAGTGAAACCATTGAACAAAATGTACCTAGTCAATATAGAGACAGTAATGGTGAGTGGTTTGCTTTAACATTACGTGCGCGTAATGTTTACTCGTCTCGTGACAGAGTTGGAAAACTGGGTGACGACTTTAACTATGCTGATCTTGCTTTACCAAAGTATAAAGGCAAAATTTGCACACGCTCAGGAAAACACCCATATAATGTTTCTCTTGTTTCTTCTATGATTAGTCATAAAGGCGAAGCCGAAACTAAAGCATGGTTAGAAGGCGTTAAAGCTAACTTAGCTCGTAAACCACAAGGTAATGACCGCGCACAAGTTAAGGCCATTAAAGAAGGTCTTTGTGACGTTTCACTTGGTAACAGTTATTACCTTGGTAAAATGCTAAATGATGAAGAGCAAAAAGCGTGGGCTGAAGCTGTTTATATTAACTTCCCTAACCAAAATTCGGTTGGTACGCATGTTAACGTAAGTGGCATGGCTATGGCTAAGTACTCTCCAAATAAAGACAATGCAATGAAACTTATGGAGTTTTTAACTGATGATGTTGCCCAGCAATTATATGCTGAGGTAAACTTTGAATACCCAGTTAAAGTCGACGCGAAACCTTCAGAGCTTGTTGCTTCTTGGGGTGAATTTAAAGCGGATGAACTTGCATTAGAAGATATAGCCGCCAACCACAGTAAAGCAGTAGAATTGCTGGATGAAGTTAAATTCGACCTGTAATTAAACGGTAGACTTATTACTTTTTTGAAAACGAGATCTTAGTTAATAAGATTCTCGTTTTCTTAGTAATGACAATGGCATAAATAACGTGCATTAATTTTAAATGTTGTATTAATGAAAGAAAAAAACCAAATCTGGAAAACCAGTAGTGGAAGCTTTGCTTTGCTGCTGGTTTTGCCGATCTTAGCTATTTTTTATTTAGCCTTGGGCGATTCTGGTGATTTATTCGAGCACCTGCTGTCAACGGTTATGCCTACCTATATTTATAATACAGTTGTTTTAGTTATCGGTGTATTGATACTGTCGCTGTTATTTGGCGTACCAAGTGCTTGGTTGATGGCAATGTGTCGCGTGCCGGGTGAAAAAATATTGCAATGGATGTTAGTGCTGCCCTTAGCGATGCCTGGTTATATTGCCGGTTATATTTTTACCGATTGGTTTGATTTTGCCGGCCCAATACAAGTGCTAATTCGAGATTTGACGGGATGGTCAGGAGGCGAGTATTGGTTTCCTGATATGCGCACTCTTGGTGGGGCAACCGTAGTACTTGCTTTGGTTTTTTATCCATACGTTTATTTAATGGCACGAGCTGCATTTATGGAGCAGAATGCCAGTTTATTACAATCAGCAAGACTACTGCGTTGTTCGCCATTTCAAAGTTTCAGAAGAATTTCCTTGCCGCTTGCTCGGCCTTCAATTGCGGTTGGCTTATCTCTTGTTGCCATGGAAACAATAGGCGATTTTGGAACAGTAAGCTACTTTGCTGTCAATACGCTCACCACCGCGGTTTATGACACGTGGCTCGGGTATTCTAATTTAAATGCCGCAGCTAAAATTTCTGCCATTATGTTGTTGGTGGTGATTTTATTACTCAGTACAGAACGATACAGTCGTAGAAAACAAAAATTATTCCAAAGCAGTTTTAATAGCCATGAAGATATGAAATATCCGTTAGCTGGCTGGAAAAAATACGCTGCGCTGATTTGGTGTTGGGGGTTAGTTTCTGTTGCTTTCATTTTACCTCTTGGCCAATTACTTATTTATGCTTATAAGTATTTTTCACAAAGTTGGACTGAAGAATTTAGACAATATGCGCTAAACAGCTTACAGGTGTCTATAAGTGCAGCTTTGATCGCGATTTTAGTTGCGCTAACCGTCAATTTTCACCATAGATTACAGAGTAATCGTTTAAGTATCAGTTTCTTGCGCTTGGCTTCTTTGGGGTATGCCGTACCAGGAACGGTATTAGCAATAGGTGTTATGGCTCCAGTGTTGACTATGGATCATTGGATTAATGATCTCGCTAAAATGATGGATTGGGGACGTCCTGGGTTGCTGTTATCTGGTTCAATGTTTGCGATGATTTTTGCAATGGTAGTTCGTTTTTCAGCGGTAGCAATCGGCAGCATTGAGAGCAGTTTAAATAAAATTTCTCCATCAATGGATATGGCCAGCAGAACCATGGGTTGTAATCCAAACCAGATGTTGAAAAGAGTCCACTTTCCTCTAGTGAGAAGGGGAATCTTAGTTGCGGGACTGTTAGTTTTTATTGAATCAATGAAAGAGTTAAATGCCGCTTTGTTATTAAGGCCGTTTAACTTTGAAACGTTGGCGACTTATGTTTATAACTTTGTTTCAGATGAGCACCTTGAGCTGGGTGCGCTTCCTGCCATCTTACTTATTCTAGTTGGTTTAATTCCCCTTATTGTTATCAACCGTTCTTTGGAGCAGTCACATTAATGAGTAGTACTTTAACCATCCAAAACTTGACCTGCCAATATGATAACCAAAATGTATTGGAGTCACTTTCTCTTGAAGTAGAGCAAGGTGAAATTGTTTGTTTGCTTGGTGCAAGTGGGTGCGGTAAAACAACGCTTTTAAAAGCGATTGCTGGTTTATTGCCATTGAGTCATGGTCACTTGAGTTTGAATCAACGCTTACTTGATGATGGCGTAACGTGGGTACCGCCTGAACAGCGCAATATAGGTATGATTTTTCAAGACTACGCGCTGTTTCCACATTTAACCGTTGCAGAAAATATTGCTTTTGGCTTACAGAATAAAACAGCCATTGAAAAAAAACACATAGTTGAAGAGATGTTAGCGCTAGTACATCTTGCTGATTATGGAACTCGTTATCCGCATCAACTTTCTGGCGGGCAACAACAACGCATTGCTATTGCTCGTTCTCTTGCTTACAAACCGAGTCTGCTCTTGTTAGATGAACCATTCTCTAATATTGATACCCAAGTTAGACATGATCTTATTTTGCAAATTCGTAAGATATTTAAGCAACAGGGTGTTACGGCAATCTTTGTTACTCATAGTCGTGAAGAGGCTTTTGCTTTTTCCGATAAGATGGCCGTAATGAATAACGGTGTAATTGAACAATTTGGTGAAGCTGCTGAACTTTATAATCAACCTTCTAGTCAATTTGTAGCCAACTTCCTTGGTGGCGGTAGCTATTTACCTGCCAAGAAATTGAATGAGTCGGAATTTAGTACCATGTTTGGCAAAGTGTTAGCTCAATCTAAAAATCAAATACAAGTGGGTGAACGCTGCCAATTATTGATGCGTCCTCAGCATATTCGAATTAAACAAGATATTACCTGTTCCAATAAGGTGATTGAACGCTTGTTTATGGGCGATCAGTGTCGCTACGTTATTCAGGCTGATGAAACTAAATTGATTGCTACTGCCGATGAGTTACTTAGCATTGGTGATCCAGTCGAGATCACGATAGAAAAACAGGGTTTATTAGCATTTAAGTAAAATAAAACTTTGCTTTCGGGTTAGTGTGAGCTAAAAGATCATACTAACCCCTACTATTGATTTTATAGAATATTTTGAATATAAAATGCCTTTCTTATCTATTTTTTCGTTCTATTTTCCAGAGATCTTTTACCTAACACCATTCACTAACTTTTTTTGATTCACCATTTTTGCAATTTAATTTTTCGCTGTTATTGAGTATTTTGAACCTGTTTTTATTGGTTCCTAAAGAGTATGTTGGTGGATAATCGCTCAGTAAAAAAAAGTCGATTGTATGAATATTTACTATTCATACAAGCAATGCCTCAGTGCAAAGGATGTTGTGCGTGCAAACGGTCTTATCTTTGTAAACAAGGTCGATAGAAGAGTGCATAGCATCGAATTCATTTTGCGCCGAGAGTTGGTTTACTTGGTATCATTTTTAAAGGTGAGTTAGGGAGTGTAGAGATGAGCAAATCAAAAATATTCTTAAGAGATCTTTTAGGGCTAGTTTTAATTCTATCTTCTATTTCAGTGACTATTGCTGTATTGCTCGATGTACTGGCCGTACTGACGCATTTTTCACATGAAGATATGATTTCGAGTACTTTCTTCCATGAATCTCTCCCGCTGTTTCTGTTTGTTATTCCAGCCATTGCTATCGGCAAATATATCAATCGTCCAGACTGGGTCGAGGCAGTAAAAAATTACCGTTTAAACGCAGCTAAAAATATAAGTGACAACCTTTAATTAATATAAATCAATACTTTAATAGAGTGGTTGGTCTAAGATTAATGATGTTTTTTTCGATCTGATAGAGTTATTAAGTTTACTCGATGGATAGCTTTGTATATTAATAAATAGCACTACAAGTTCTTGGTATAGCTAGCGACGATTAACGCTTTCTAGCCCCTTTTTTAGCATGGTATATAGCAAATTTAGTGGTTTTATTTATGGTCGCACAGTTAGAAAATGCTTCCTCAATGATAGGTGGGTATTTTAAGAAACTGTTCGCCACAATAAAAAGTTCACCTCGTTTTGTTAAAAACTGCGGAGCATTGGCTAGTAGGGATTCAGTCACGTTGTAGCTGGTTTCTAGTCCAGAATGAAAAGGAGGATTACTGATAATAAAATCGTAATCATTGTCGGTGTCTGAATAAACGTCCGAAGCGAAGACTTTACCTGTTAATCCGTTTGCTTGTAAGGTTTGTATTGAAGAGGCAATAGCAAAAGCATTTATGTCACACATTTGTAATTCAATATCTGGATTGATTAGAGCGAGTGTCGCTCCAATCACACCTGCACCACAGCCAAAGTCGAGTACTTTACCTCTCATTTTTGGTAATGAATCAAGTAATAGTTTACTCCCATCATCAAACTGACCATGACTAAATACGCCGGGTAAACTTTTCACTATTAAGTCTTTACCGAATAACGTTAAGGTGTACGTTTTATACCATTGTTGAATATCAAAAGGTTCGGCAAGGTGGTCGCATCGTCCCCAATAAAAAGAGCAACGACGAGCTGAATCATATTTGCTAATAGGACCGTATTGAGCAAACATTTTCTCAATGCTTTTTACTCCTGACCGATTCTCACCAACAACAACAATTTCGGTTCCCGTACCCAAATGCGCGAGCAACATGGCAAGTAGATACTCAGCTTCAGCTTTTGCTTTTGGCCAATAAAGTAAAATCATATCCACTGGAGTTTCTTGTTTGAATTCCGTACCAAAGTAACTGGTAATGGTTGAACTGGATTGTAAAGTTCGGTGATAACTGTAATTGGATGTAAACACGCAAACTGATTCGCAATGCTTGGTTAACTCTATCGGAAATTGGTCTTCAACTTCTCCTGCAACCAAAACGTGCTTACCTTTAAAGTAAGCGAGTTGACGTTGTGCTATTTGGCTAGGGGCAATATAAGACATAAATTTTCTCAATAGTGTTTAAAATACAGTAAGTTATCATCATGAATTCGAATGAAACCATCAGAATGCTGTCGTGAGCAGTAAAGAGGGCAGATTTTCGCACAATCTGCCCACGGGATGAAGTGATTTATAAGGTTCTAACTTTGATCTTGGTCGCGCAGAAAACCATGGAACTCTTTTTCATAAATATTGAAAAGCACAATAGAAATGGCAAAGATAATTGGTCCATATATTAAGCCTATTAAGCCGAATAACTGAATACCGCCTAGTAATGAGAAAAAGATCATTAAGGTGTTCATTCCTGAACTGCCTTGCATGAGCAAGGGGCGTAAAATATTGTCGATGGAGCCAACAAAGCCAATCGACCATACAGCAAGGAAAATAGCCCAATTGCTATCACCGGTGACAAATAAATAAAAGGTAGCCGGTATCCAAATAAGAGCAGTGCCAACAATAGGGATAAAGGAGGCAAAGCCAAACATGGTTCCCCAGAATAAGCCAGGGAAACCGCAAATCCACATCCCAATACCACCAGCAATACCTTGCGCGATAGCCGTCAGAAACGAACCTAACACCGCTGATTTTGCGACTTTTTCAACTTCTTCTAATAATCTATCTTCTTGGCTACGCGACAATGGCAAGATATGACGTAGCGCAAGAATAATTTTGTCGTGATCTCTTAAAAGGAAAAAAAGAACGAAAAGCATCAGCATGAAATCCATTAGGAAATTGGTCGCATCACCTAAAATTTTAGCGCTTATTGCTACTAGGTTACTGCCAAAGGTGGTGGCGAATTTTCCTATTCTTTCCGCAATTTGTTGTGGTTCGATGGTATCGAATGGTAAATATTCATTCGCTAATGAGAGCACTTTTACCACTAAAGGAAGTTGGAAAAAGTCCTGTATTCCTCCCCCCGTTACCCACTGATAAATCTGTTGTGTCGCAACGGAGCCTTGTTGAACAATGGCAGCGAATACTGCTAATAAAGGAATAACAATAATAAACGTTAAAGTAACACAAGATAAAACGGAGGCGAGATTGTTGTGTTTGGGGATTTTTTTGTCGATCCATTCATGTAAAGGAAACATGAGTAATGAAATAATAAACGCCATTACAATAGAGTTAATATAAGGCTCGAGTAATAGAAAACAAGCATAACCAGCGCCGGTGAGCGCGGCAATTAATACCCAGTGACTTGATGATATTTTAAGTTTTTCTGGCATTAGGACGTTCCTTTTTATGTCAGATTGATTAGCGCTTTTCGATTAGTTATAACTTGGTGATTAATGAGCTCCTCGCGATTACATGGCTGTCACGAGTTGATTATTTATAATGGGGCTTAACGGTCTTTATTACAAATAAATTGTATTTTAAAGGGCGATGAATATCGCCCTTTATGATGAGTTACCTTTATCGAGTCGCTTGTTACCTACTATGATGCGCTCTGTTTCGTTGTGTGATTAAGCCAACTTTGCAAAACATTTTTCTGCTGCTGCTAATGTTGCTTCAATCTCTTTATCGCCATGAGCGAGAGATGTAAAGCTAGCTTCAAACGCAGATGGTGCTAAATAGATACCTTCTTCCAGCATTAGATGGAAAAAGGTTTTAAAACGCTCTACATCACATTTGGCGACTTCTTCGTAACAGGTTACTTTTTCTTGATCCGTAAAGAAGAATCCAAACATCCCACCCACTTGAGAAACAAGCAGTGGGATATCATGTTTATCCGCGCGTTGTTTCAAACCTTCTGCCAATTTTTTGGTTTTACTGGCTAATGCCGCTTCATTACCTTCAGCGATGAGTGTTTTTAAACAAGCTAAACCAGCTGCCATTGCTATCGGATTACCAGAAAGAGTACCGGCTTGGTAAACTGGACCAGTAGGGGCAACATGCTGCATTACCTCTTTTCGACCACCAAATGCACCAACAGGCATGCCACCACCAATTACTTTACCTAAGCAAGTTAGATCGGGTTTTATGTTGTAATAAGCTTGGGCGCAACCTTGTGCTACACGAAATCCTGTCATGACTTCATCAAATATTAGTAGAGCGCCTTCTTTATCACAGATTTCACGCAGTCCTTCATGAAAGCCGTCAATAGGTGGGATACAGTTCATATTTCCGGCAACCGGTTCCACAATAATACAGGCAATATCGCCTTTATTAGCATCAAAGAGTGCTTGAACGGATTCTAGGTTATTAAAGGTGGCCGTTAGCGTATATTTTGCAAAATCGGCAGGAACACCGGGTGAACTAGGTTGACCTAGGGTTAATGCACCAGAACCTGCTTTTACTAATAAGCTATCTGCATGGCCATGATAACAACCTTCGAACTTCACTATTTTATCTCGACCAGTAAAACCACGCGCTAAACGTATTGCACTCATCGTAGCTTCAGTACCTGAGTTTACCATGCGAAGTTGTTCCATTGACGGTACGATAGATGACACTAATTCTGCCATTTCGACTTCTACTTCTGTTGGCGCACCAAAACTTAAGCCTCTGTGTGCCGCTTCAATAACCGCATCACGAATGACCGGGTGGTTATGGCCAAGAATCATAGGTCCCCACGAACCTACATAGTCAATGTAAGATTTTCCATCGGCATCAATTATCATAGGGCCGTCGGCATTTTGAATGAAGATAGGTGTGCCACCGACACCATTAAATGCGCGAACGGGAGAGTTCACGCCTCCTGGAATTGTTTGTTGCGCCTTTTGATAAAGTTCGGCTGATCTGGTCATCAATGTTATCCTCGTTATTCTAACTTGAAGCAATAGCTATGCATTGTAACTAACTTGGGCACGATAGGTTTATAAAATTGTCTAAATTGGTCAAATAATTAAGTTAATACCAAAATTATCCAGTCGTTATAAGAATGTGCTGTTTTACTGGCGATATGTTTTTTCTAATAATGAGTTTTTTAGTAATACAGTTTCTTTTTGCTTTACATAGTCATCTATCTTATAAATATAAATGCTTACAATAATGACGTTCGACAGAGAAGAATACTTGAATGATTTAGTCGGGTATTGGATAATTACCAAATATTGAAATAACACGCATCGCCTCATATAAGATGAACAATAATTAAAGAGTCGATACGATACGAAAAAGAGAGGTCCTTGTGAGTGAAGTAAACGTACCATTGTCTTTTTCTGATGCGGCAGCAACTCGAGTTAAAACGCTGATCGAAGAAGAAGAAAATTCCGAGCTTAAGTTAAGAGTCTATATTACTGGCGGTGGTTGTAGTGGCTTCCAATATGGCTTCACCTTTGACGAAAAAGTAAATGATGGCGATACAACTATTGTCAATAATGACGTAACACTGGTTGTTGATCCTATGAGCTTACAGTATTTGATCGGCGGAATTGTGGATTATACTGAAGGATTAGAAGGGGCACGTTTTTTTGTGAATAACCCGAATGCAACTACAACATGCGGCTGCGGAGCATCGTTTAGCGTTTGATCTAAACCACATTAATATTTCAAAAATCAGTATTATTTTAAAAATCAGTTATAGTCTTGTATAAAATTGAAAGCAAAGCCTTATGTTTTAATCTGTTACATCAGGTGTATATTACTTCTCTTACCCAAGTCTCTATGCGTTAAGATAATAAGACTAGATTATCAGATGCCTTAATTGGGTGACTAAAAGGAACTCAGTTATGGCATTTGCTCGCACAAGTCGATTTTTTTCACAACGCCCATGGCTAATATCATTACTACTTCTTATCTGTTTGTCTTTTTGGCTAGCAATAGGAATGCTTAATGCTGACGAATCTCAAGGTCACCTTCAGTCTCAAAATAGCAGTGTACAATCCGCAAATAGCAGCCCGTCTAACGATACACATTCTTCAGAAAAGCTTGCTATCCCTTTAGCAAAAGTGCGTTACCAAACTTTTTCGGCTGTGCTTACGGCAAAAAAAATTGATCTTTATGGAAGAACCGCCCCCAATAGACAAGCTCAGTTGAGTGCTGAAGTCGCGGGTCGTGTTGTTACTTTGATGGTACAAAAAGGCGATCAAGTAAAGAAGAACCAACCGATTGCACAAATAGATCAAGCCGACCTAGAAATTCAATTAGAGCGAGCGAAAGCTAATCTGTCTGTTCGTGATAAAGAATTCAAAGCATCGCAATCTTTAAAAAAGAAAGGATTACAAGGTGAAGTGGCTTATAGCACTGCGCAAGCTAATCTTGTCGAAGCGAAAGCGTTAGTTAAAAAAGCGCAATTAAATCTTCGTAATACACAAATTACTGCACCTTTTGATGGTTTTGTTGACGATTTGGCGATTGAATTAGGCGATTTCGTGAGTATTGGCGACCCAGTCGCAACGGTCATTGATTTGGATGTTTTGTTGATTGAAGCCGATGTGAGTGAACGTCATATACAAAGCCTGAAGTTGAATCAAAAAGCAAAAATTCGCTTACTTGATGGTGACAAAATTGAAGGGATACTCAGATATATATCGAGGCTATCTTCACCTGCAACAAATACGTTTCCGATAGAAATAGAGATAGCCAATCCAGAGAAGAAAATTTCAGCAGGAGTGAGTGCTGAGGTTGAGCTTGAGTTAGGTATAAGTCAGGCAATTAAAATATCTCCAGCTATGTTAGCTTTGGATGAAAGTGGCAACTTAGGTGTAAAAACAGTGGAAGATGATACGGTTAAATTCAGGCCTATTCAATTAGTTAAAGCTGAACAAGATGGGATTTGGCTAACCGGTTTAGGGCAGAGTGCGAATATTATTACCGTTGGTCAAGGTTTTGTTCGGGAAGGGGATACGGTTATTGCGACGTCTGTTGAGGCCACTTCTGATACAGAGACCGCTTCTGATATTAATAGCAAACGTGCAGCAGAACATAATTAGAGTCGGAGACACACTATGTTAGCGATTATTAACGCGGCTTTATCTCGTTCTCGAACCATGCTTACATTGTTACTGTTAATATTAGTTTCAGGCACAATCACTTATCTTTCCATTCCTAAAGAATCCAGCCCAGATATCACCATCCCTGTTATCTATGTCAGCCTTTCTCATGAAGGCATTTCTCCTGCTGATGCCGAACGATTATTGGTTCGCCCTGTGGAACAAGAATTACGTTCCATTGAAGGGGTTAAAGAGATGAGTTCTACCGCATCTGAAGGGCATGCTTCAGTCACCCTAGAATTCAATATCGGTACCGATCTAGATAAAGCCATGGCAGATGTTAGAGATGCGGTCGATCAAGCTAAGCCCAGGTTGCCAGCCGATAGTGATGAGCCATCGGTAAATGAAGTGACTCTAGCTTCGTTTCAGCCCGTACTTTCGGTTGTTCTTTATGGCACCGTTCCAGAGCGATCGATAGTACAGATAGCCAGACAATTGAGTGACAAGTTAGAAAGTTATAAGCAAGTATTAGAAGTCGATATAGCAGGAGACAGAGAAGACATCGTTGAGATCATCGTCGATCCTCTGCTGATGGAAAGTTACAATTTAGATCAAAGTGATATTTACAACCTCATTGCATTAAATAATCGTGTTGTTGCCGCAGGATTTGTCGATACAGGTTATGGACGATTCTCGGTCAAAGTCCCTTCTGTATTTGAGTCATTGAAAGATGTACTCGAAATGCCCATTAAGATTGAAGGCAAACAAGTGATTACCTTTGGAGATATTGCGACAGTTAGACGTTCGTTTCGAGACCCAGAAAGTTATGCTCGTTTAGATGGTGAATCTGCAATTGTTTTAGATGTAAAAAAGCGAGCGGGTGAAAATATAATAGAAACGGTTGAATTGGTTAAACAGGTTATCGTTGGCGCTCAAGAGCTAGACAGTTGGCCGGACAATTTGATGGTTGAATATACTTGGGATGAATCTAACGATGTGAAGTTGATGCTTAGTGATTTACAGAACAATATCCTTTCAGCGATTATTCTGGTGGTCATTGTCATTATTGCCATCTTAGGTGTCCGTACCGCATTATTAGTTGGCGTGTCTATCCCTGGTTCGTTTTTGACGGGTATCTTAGTTCTCGCTGTATTCGGACTAACGATTAATATCATGGTGTTATTTGGCCTGATTATGGCAGTAGGAATGTTGGTTGATGGTGCCATTGTGGTAACTGAATTTGCCGACAGACGAATGCATGAAGGAATGCCTCGAGCGACGGCTTATCAAGAGGCGGCAAAAAGAATGGCTTGGCCAATTATTGCTTCAACAGCAACAACTTTAGCGGCGTTTGCTCCCTTATTATTTTGGCCAGATGTGACTGGCGAGTTTATGAAATATCTACCCATCACTCTGATTGCAACCTTGTCAGCATCGCTTGTTATGGCGTTACTTTTTGTGCCTGTTTTAGGCAGTTTAATTGGTAAAGCACAGTATATTAACCCTCAGCGTAAACAAGAAATGGTGGCATTACAAAATGGCGATTTTTCCAAGGCTACAGGGTTAACTAAATTATATTATCGAACACTAGCGATAGCGGTTAATCATCCATGGAAGATATTATTGAGTGCAATTTTACTCTCTATTGGTGTTGGAATTACTTATGCGAAAGCCGGTTTAGGTGCTGAATTTTTTCCGGAAGTTGATCCTCCATCGTTCACGATTAAAGTTCGCTCTTATGGTGATCTTTCCATCGATGAAAAAGACAAGTTGATGCGAGAAGTCGAATCAGTAGTGCTAGGAGGCAAAGAGTTTCAAAGTGTCTATACAAAGACTGGAGGAGATGATGACGCTATTGGTCAGATACAAATAACGCCAGTAGATTGGCAGTTTCGGCGGCCTGTGAAAGAGATCATTGCAGAATTACAACAGCGAACATCTGAGTTTTCAGGAGTTGAAATTGAAATCAAAGAGCCTCAAGCCGGGCCTCCCAGTGAGCATGATTTGGTTATTCAGTTGTCTGCGCTTGAATTCGATAAGCTTAATAATGCGGCTGTGATTGTGAGACATTGGGCCGACACTTATCCAGCATTTATGAATTTGAGTGATACATCAGCAAAACCTGGTATCGATTGGCAAATAGATATTAAGCGTGACGATGCAGGACGTTTTGCTGCGGATGCCACTTTAGTTGGCAATACGGTTCAATTAGTGACGAATGGTTTAAAAATTGGCGATTATTTGCCCGATGATGCATCAGAAGAAGTGGATATTTTGGTGCGTTTTCCTCAAGATAAGCGCGATATCGGTAAGTTCGATCAATTAAGAGTTAAAACTCCGAATGGCTTGATTCCACTAACCAATTTTGCTCAGATTAAACCTCAGCCGAAACAAGATACTATTCAACGTATTGATGGGCAGCGAGTACTCGAAATTAAAGCTGATATTAAACAAGGTTACAACTTAGCCTTAGAATTACCCAAGATAGAGTCACAATTAAAACAATTGGGGCTTAATGGCGTAGAGTTTACGCTTCGTGGTACAAATGAAGACCAGCAAAAATCATCGGAATTTTTGGTCAAAGCTTTTATGGTGGCTTTAGCCGTGATGGCTTTGATTTTGATTACTCAATTTAATAGTTTTTATCAAGCATTTCTAATTCTTAGTGCGGTCTTATTTTCAACGGTAGGGGTGTTTGCTGGCTTACTTATCTTTCAGAAACCTTTTGGTATTGTGATGTCAGGTATTGGTGTGATCGCATTAGCAGGTATTGTCGTGAATAATAATATCGTATTGATTGATACTTTTAATCAACTGGTTAATCGAGGTTTGAGTCGTAAAGACGCCATACTAAGAACAGGAGTACAACGCCTTAGACCGGTTATGCTAACCACAGTGACAACGATTTTAGGTTTACTGCCTATGGTACTGGAAATGAACATTGATCTTATTAACCAAAAAATTGAATTTGGCGCGCCAAGTACTCAATGGTGGTCTCAGTTAGCGACAGCGGTTGCAGGTGGGCTGGCCTTTGCCACAGTGCTGACTCTAGTACTAACCCCTTGTTTACTAATGCTTGGCCGAGGCAAAAAGTCGGCGGTTAAACCAAGCGAAATATAGCAATGTATTAATGAAAGCGGAGCGATAAATGCCATTACTGAAAATTGTCAGCGATGGCATTTATGTATCAATGTATTTGAGGGGAAGTAGTCATTGGTAATGAATCACTTTGAGCGGTGTTCAGTCCATTTTCTGTGTTGACAGAATTAGTTAGTTGTACTTGTAAACGTACTACGTTATCAATGATTTTGACTAACGGTGCCCATTTGATTTTGCTTTCTTGCTCAAATAAAGAGTCAAAATTTTCTGGTGTCCATTCCATCAAATATTTGGGATTGAGAGAGCGACCAAGGAAACGTATTTCATAGTGTAAATGCGGTCCAGTCGAATTACCTGAGTTCCCACATTTCGCTATAGTTTCGCCTTTACTAATAAATTGACCACTTTTGACTTTGAATTTTTGTAAGTGAGCATAAGAACTCACAAAACCAAAAGAATGCCTTACGATAAGAAAATTACCAAATCCCTTTTTACTTGGTCTTACCGTTTCTACTACCCCGTCCGCTGGGGCAATAATATCCTCACCCATATTACAAGTTAGATCAATTCCAGTATGTTTGTGATGCTTACCTGTTATAGGGTTTAGTCTACTGCCGTATTGAGAGGAGATACGGTTATAAGATAATGGAGCATCATTAGGGATTAAACGGAACATGGTTGCACGTACTGCGGAATTTACGGCAGCAACATCAACTCTTTGAGCTAGGTCTAAGTTATCTGTTTCTACATTTTCGTCACTTAGTCCAAGGACAGATTCAACATCATAGATGCGTTGGCTCAATGTTGCCAATTGATTACTTTTTTGGGCTAACTCTTGATTCAATAAGTGATTAGTGGATTCGAGTTGAAGAAGTGCTAACGATTTCTCTTGAATCGATAAATTTGCTTTCTCAATAGTTTGATTAGTTATGTTCAGCTCTGAGCTAAGATGTTTTATTTGAGACTGTGCTTGAAGCGCTGCAAGCTGGGCATTGTTGCGCGTTACTTTATGGTTATTAATCGAAAGACCAAGTAAAAGTAGCGCAGCGATTAAAACAGATAAAAAGGTTACAGTTGTCTTTTTACCGATAAAAAAAGTTTCTTCCCCACCAGCGGTGGGAATCGTTATAGTTATTTTCTTTGTCATATCACTAAGAATGAACACCTAAATCAGATAACTGTTCAATCTCTCTATGTAAAAGTTGGTCATCACCCACATTAAGCGCTACTAAGCGTTTTAGGTGGCTAATACTGTCTATGTCAATGTGTTCAATGCTGACCCTTGTGAAACTATTAGTGGTTTCCACTACCTGTGCTTGAAGAGAAATATCGACATCACTGTCTGGTAAGTGAAACGTAATATCAACAGATTGTGAAGAATTAATTGACTCAGTTAATGTGTTTAGTAGTAATCCATGTAGTGAAAGGTCAATTATTGAACCGCTAATACTACTCTTACCTTGCTGTAATTTTGCAGGCACGTTATAGACTATTCGAGAAAAACGTCGACGTTCATCCATACTTCCTCTCTTATGTTCATGTAGATTATTAATGACTATATAGCTGTTAAAACTCTTCATACTTGACGTTGTTTGTTTATCTATGGCTTTGGCTTACCCCATTAGCATAGTTAACTTATGCTAATGGGGGGCACTTGGCGCTAAAATACAAATTCGCTATTTAGTAATGCGTTTGTATTTTATTCGATGTGGTTCTGCAGCTTGTGCACCTAGAGTCTGTTTTAACCATTCAGTATATTCAGTATAGTTACCTTCATAAAAGTTGACCTGCCCTTCATCACGGTAATCAAGGATATGTGTAGCAATACGGTCTAAGAACCAACGGTCATGCGAAATTACCATAGCACAACCAGGAAACTCTAATAATGCTTCTTCTAACGCTCGTAGAGTTTCAACATCAAGGTCATTGGTTGGTTCATCGAGTAGTAATACATTACCACCAGTTTTTAGGAGCTTAGCCAAGTGGACACGATTTCTCTCACCACCGGATAATTCACCGATGATTTTTTGTTGGTCATTACCTTTAAAATTAAAGCGTGAGCAGTAGGCACGTGCTGGAATTTCAAAGTTATTGATCTTAATAATGTCCGCACCTTCAGAAATTTCTTGGAACACCGTTTTTTTGTCGTCCATACTGTCTCGGAATTGATCAACAGAGGCTAAATGAACGGTGTCACCAAGCTCAATACTGCCAGAGTCGGGTTGCTCTGTGCCACTTAGCATTTTAAATAGTGTTGATTTACCTGCACCATTGGCCCCGACGATGCCTAAAATGGCGCCTTTGGGCATACTGAAGGAAAGATCGTCGATAAGCACTCGATCACCAAAAGATTTGGTTATATTTTTTACTTCAATCACTTTATCGCCCAAACGCTCGCCTGGTGGGATAAATAGTTCATTGGTCTCATTACGTTTTTGATGATCGGTATTATTTAACTCTTCAAAACGTGCCATTCGTGCTTTTGATTTAGCTTGGCGACCTTTAGGGTTTTGACGAACCCATTCTAATTCTTTCTCAATGGTTTTTTGACGAGCATTTTCTTGGGCAGACTCTTGTTTCAGACGCTCATCTTTTTGCTCTAACCATGAAGTATAGTTGCCTTCCCAAGGGATACCTTCTCCTCGGTCAAGTTCGAGTATCCATCCAGCCGCATTGTCGAGGAAATAACGATCGTGCGTAATAGCTACAACGGTTCCATTATAATCGACTAAGAAACGTTCTAACCATCCTACCGATTCTGCATCTAAGTGGTTAGTTGGTTCATCCAGTAGCAACATATCTGGTTTTTCTAATAAAAGTCGGCAAATAGCAACACGACGCCTTTCACCACCAGAAAGAAACTCAATTTTTGCATCCCACTCCGGTAAACGCAGTGCATCAGCAGCACGCTCAAGTGCGTTTTCTAGGTTGTGGCCATCTTTAGCTTGTATCAATGCTTCCAGTTCACCTTGTTCTTTAGCTAAAGCATCAAAATCTGCATCTGGTTCAGCGTAAGCCGCATAAACTTGATCAATGCGTTTAAGTGCATCGGCTACATCTGATACCGCTTCTTCAACCACTTCTCTTACGGTTTTAGATTCATCTAGCTTAGGCTCTTGAGGTAAGTAGCCAACGTTTAATCCTGGTTGAGCACGTGCTTCTCCGTCAATATCGGTATCGATACCTGCCATGATCCGGAGTAATGTTGATTTACCTGCGCCATTAAGGCCTAGAACACCGATTTTTGCACCTGGAAAAAAACTAAGAGAGATATCTTTTAATATTGTGCGCTTAGGTGGAACAACTTTACTCACCCGTGACATGGTATAAACGTATTCAGCCATTGCCGATATTACCTACAGTTTTAGAAAATGTGGGAAGTATTTTAACTTAATTTTCTACCTCTGAGAATGATAGATAATTTAACAAATTAAAGCTTGCGTAAATCCTTGATAGTTTTCTAACATGAGAGCAACAGGTTCTTCACGTTAAGTCTGTATACCTATTTATCATATCTGCAATTCATGGATAGTTTTTTTATAATAAGGATGTGTAAATCAAATGCATAAGTTCAAAAAATTTGTTTTTGCTGTGCTACCACTTGTTTCTGTTGAATTCACCTTAGTGGGTTTTTCTTCTGGCGCTCAAGCAGCGTTAGCTTCTATCGATCAACAACGCATTATTTATCAGCAAGCACAAGATTATTTAGATAATAAAAAGGTAAACGAATACCTAAAAATTCGCGATAAAATAGTCGATTATCCTTTAACACCTTATGTGGATTACAGACAGTTTTTGCTTGAAATTGATCATAAAACGCCACAAGAAGTTGAAGATTTCATTGAACAATATCGTGAACTACCATTTTCTAATCGAATTAGAGCTAAATATTTAGATGCATTAATTAAAAAGCACGACTGGACCAACTTTTATCAATTTCAACCTGATGAACCTCGAATGGAGAAGTACCGGTGTAGTTACCACTATGCGCAGCTAAAAAATGGACAGAAAGAGAAAGCGTTCCAAGGAGCGGCCAAACTTTGGCTAAGTGGTAAAAGTGTTTCAGATAACTGCGATATTTTGTTCGAAGAATGGCAACAAGCTGGATTGAGGACCGATGATCTAGTACTAAGAAGAATGTTATTAAGTTACGAAAAAAATAGTATTAATTTGCTCAACTATTTAGCCAAAATACCATCTGAACAAGAGAGTGTTAGGCAAGCTAATGAAATTAAGATGTTGGCTAAAGAACCTGAAAACGTTATTCAATTTTCACAAAAGTATCCTGCTACAGATTTTAATCGAAAAAAATCTGCAATAGCCTTAAAAAAATTAGCCAGAAAAGATATTGCATTAGCACAACGTGCATTACCAATTGTTTTTAAAGCGCAGCAATTTTCACCGCTTGAGCAACAAAGTATTTCTGATTACTTAGCGGTTCGTCTTATCAATACCAATCAACAATATTTAGCCGTTTGGCGAGATCAAGTATTAGAAAGATCAGTTAATGTGTCAGCCATTGAACAAAGGGTACGTTTAGCTATCCGCGAAGCGAACTGGCCTTCTATATCTGAATGGATTAAGCAATTGCCAGAAGAAGAAATGAACTCTTTGCGTTGGCAGTTTTGGCTTGGGAGAACAGAACTAGAGTTAGGTGCAAGAAATCAAGGTATTACAAGACTCCAATCTATTTTAGGTCAGCGGAATTTTTATAGTGTCGCTGCGGCACAAATATTAGATACCCCTGTGCGTTATCAAATTAGTAAACAAAAAGCAGATACTACTATTTTGAAACCTTACCAATCTAGTTTAACGCGAATAAATGAACTGATAGAAGTAGATAAAATTACTGCTGCAAAAAGTGAATGGAACTGGTTACTTGGGCAAGTCAACGAGGAAGAACAGCAAGCGCTTGCGGTTTATGCTGCAAATAATAACTGGCATCATTTATCGGTGAAAGCCACTATTGCTGCAAAAATGTGGGATAACACTGAACTGCGTTTTCCGCTTGCTCATCAGTGGTGGTTTAATTTTTATGCTGATAAGCACAATATCGATCCCATCACTTTAATGTCTATCGCTCGCCAAGAAAGTGCTTTAGACGTGGAAGCTCGGTCGCCAGTTGGTGCAAGAGGGATAATGCAAATAATGCCTACTACAGCGAAGTATACCGCGAAAAAATATAAGATTGATTATACTGAAAGTGGTCAGTTGTATGACGTAAGTAAAAATATTGAAATCGGCAGCCAGTACTTAAATGGGCTTTTAGAGCAATATGATAATAACCGTATTTTTGCTTTTGCCGCTTATAATGCTGGACCTAATAGGGTTAAATTATGGCGAAAAAGAGCCAATCAACAACTGGACGTTTTTGCTTTTATTGAAGCAATACCATTTCGAGAAACTCGAGGTTATGTCCAGAATATTTTGATGTTTGAGACATACTATCGAGATATTTTAAACGTTGAGGGGGATTTTTTACATTCTAATGAGCTTTCTATTAAATATTAATTCAATCTAGCGCAGAACCCTTTACAATGATGGTTCTGTTTTGCAACGTGAGTATGTATAAATGTCGTTAACTTCTGATATACCTGATTGGCAACATGTAATGAAATTAGTTAAATCGGCTGCTGAGACTGATCAACATGACATGTTGTTAACCATTCTTATGACAGCCGATGAACGAGAAGCATTGATTGCGAGAGTAAACATTGTTAATGAGCTTTTGAAAGGCGAAATATCGCAACGTCAGATAAGTCAAATGTTAGGGGTTGGTTTAGCAACGATTACTCGAGGATCTAATGAGTTAAAAGCTCATTCAGAACAACAACGGAAAGTATTATTTGAATTGTTAAATTCATTAGAAAATGACAATACTTTAATTAAATAATCTACTGATTTTGTTTTGTAACGACGATTATTTTGATTACACAGAATAATCGTCGTTTTTAATTGTATCGCTATAAAAGGATCTAGCTCTGTTAGTTCACCTGACTAGAGAGTGCTCATGTATAACACCAATTAGATTTTATTTGGGAAGTGTTCTTCATTCATAAAGGGAATTAGGGCAAGTATAAGCGCTTGATGGTACACAGAGCTTCTGGTGAGCAGATGATTTGTTAATAACCCTATCGCTCCGCCTTTCTGTTTTATATTTTCAGTGCAAAAAACCGTATCCATAACGTGACCTAGTTCTTTACCTGTTTGTAATTGTTCTAATACGAGTGGAGGTAACATTAAACTAGCAGATCGAGATTCACCGCGCTGACAAGATGATTCAATAATCATCCAAGCAAAGGTAAATTCAGCTGCATTTCCTGCTTCTAAACCAACATAAAAATCAGCATTAGCAATTGCTGCTTTCGCATTTTTTACTCGATTTAAAGCGCCTAATTTTGTTTCTGGATCGGACATGGGTTGATCTGGTACTTCACTATCAACACTAACCCCTTCAAATTGAAAGTTTTGCTCTGGAAAAACATCCAAAAAAGCCGCTTGTACCGCCTTTATTTTGGCTGGGTTAAGAGAAGCTACGATAACTTTTTTCATGATATATTCTTATGTTAGTTTTATTTGAGTTGGTTTTACATTTTCAGTTGGGTAGCAACCAAGAACTTTAAGGTGTTGGGTTATTTTGATTAATTCACTTATGGCTTGTTGCATCTCTGTAGAATCCAGATGGGCTTCTAAATCGACATAAAACATCTCCTCCCATGGATTTCCCATGATCGGTCGATTTTCTAGTTTGGTCATGTTGATACCGTAACGTTGTAGTACTAGTAAGGTTTCTACTAACGAACCTGCGGTTTGTGATGTCGACATTATTAAGGTGGTTTTAGCCGGTATCTGCATGGATACTTCAACTGGTTTTCTGGCGACCAAAATAAACCGAGTATGATTTTCAGTTTGATTAGCAATATTATTTTTTATCGGCTGTAATCCATACAATTTTCCGCTAGAAGCATTACCGATCGCCGCGACATTATTATTTCCAATTTCTTTCACTTTCAACATTGCGTCAGCAGTACTGGCGCAAGATTCTAATGCTACCCCTTTTAAGTGACTCAAAAATTCACTGCATTGTTGATGGGGTTGGGGGTGTGAATAGAGGGTTTTAATATCTTCTATATTAATATCTGAGTTGGCTAAAATGCAGTGTTCAATCGGTAAGGTTATCTCACCAACAATGTAGAGTGTAGTATGCTGCAGAAGATCATAAACTTCATTGATGGAACCTGAGCTAGTATTTTCAATTGGTAACATGCCAAAATCAGCATGACCTGATTCCACTGTTTTAGTCACTTCTTTAAAGTGTTCACAACTTAGCTCGACCAGTTCCGTATTCTTACGACTAAAATATTCACGACTTGCCAAGTGTGAATAAGAGCCCTTTGACCCTAAAAAAGCCACTCTAGCAAGAGGTTTTCGGCTTTGAGACGGGTTAGCTAGGTTTTGTAAATAAGACTGTTGGAGTAGGACCGAATCTTCAATAATGCTATGAAACAGCTTAGTAATATATTGAGCATCTAAGTTGTATTTGTTTTTACCATTTTCAATCAATTTAACTAATAGTTGTTGTTCTCTCTTAGCGTCTCTTACTGGTTTTGATGTTTCGATTTTACTTTTTGCTACTTCAATGCTCAGAGTTCGCCTTTCTGAAAGCAACTGTAAAAGTTGGTCATCTAGATCATTTAGGCGAATTCGAATCTCATCAAGAGAATATTTACTATCTGTCATGCTAAGTGAGTCCATTTAGGTTATAAAAAAGCCCCCCGTCTGGGAGGCTTCCTATTCGTTTTTAACTTACTTTTCTTAAACGATATCAGCCTCTACAATTAAGTTCGATAAAAAAGAGAGATGAAAAAAAGTCAAAAAAGAATAGCGGATATTGAGTCATAATTAGATTATTAATCCTGTCTGTGTACTGACACCATAAGCAAGGTACACAAACCCGTCAAGGAAAAAATAGCGCCATTAAGGCGCTATACTATTGATATTTTAAAAGCCCTCATTTAATCCGCTTCACTTGGTTCAATTTGCTCTGCTAGTTTTTCTGCATGGCTTGCTCTGCGAGCTTCGGGTTTGTGGCGCAATTTATTGAGTTGCCGTTCTAGCTTTTGCTCTACTTCGATAATAGCTTTATATAAATCTTCATTGCTTGAAGACGCGATTAGTTTTCCTTTCGGGACGGTAATACTGGCTTCAAATTTCATCTGTTTGTTCGGTTGTTCACTTATTACTGTCTGGCAACTAATAATATCTACTTGCCATTTTTCAAGTTTCTCAAACTTGGACTCTATATGCGTACGGATTGCAGAGGTGATTTCTAGGTTTTTAGCGGTAATATTAACTTTCATATAGTATGTTCCTCTGAAACTTCCCTTATGGGATGATTTCAGAGTACCTTGTTAGTAAGAAAATATTGTGATTTAGATCACCGTAAATAGAGTGTATTGATGATTGATCATTAAATGTGATCTGCTACAAATATAACTCAAATATTCTATAATAAAACTTGTGATGTTATAAAAAATCGATAACGTGGGAAGAAGTAACATACTAGAAATAAACACATTTTTAGGGCTTTAGCTCAACTGTAAGCCACTGCTGGTGGATTTGTGTTCAATATTAAAATGTGACCTGATACGAGGCTTGTTGTTGATGATCTGGTCAGTCAAAATTGAAGTTAAAAAAACCGCTGTATTCAGCGGTTTTTTATGTCTATCTTTTTACACTGGATTTAGTTCCATTAATTGTTTTGTCCTTTCTGCTGACTCAGTAAGCCCGAGTTGCTGATACGCTTCTAACTGAATTTCTAGTGACTGTCTAGCCGCTTTAGTGTCTGGATAGGTCTTTTGCAATTCTTGGCAGCGATTAATCGCCGCAATCCATGCTTCTTTACGTAAATAAAAATCTGCACTGGCTAAATCGTAGTTTGCGAGTCGGTTTTTTAGGGCGTACATGCGCTTTTGTGAATCGGCAGAAAAAGCACTATTTGGATAACGTTGTAATAACCTTTTGAAGTCAGTAAATGCTGCTTTGACAGGTTCTGGATCACGATCAGAACGGTCAATATTTAACACGCTGTGCATATAATTTTGATCTTGTGCCATGTGAGAAAGTCCTCGCATGTACAGTACCCAATCCATTCGGTTATGAGTTGGATTTAAGCGAGTAAACCTTTCTATGGTCGCAAGAGCGAGAGGGAGATCATCATTTTTGTAATAAGCAAAGATTAAATCGAGTTGCACTTGTTCTGAGTAAGGGCCAAATGGGTATCTCGAGTCCAGTGCTTCTAGTTTTTCGATAGCGGTTAACCAGTTGCCACTCTGAAGAGAGCTTTGCGCATCAATATAAAGTTCTGATGCAGGTACATCGGGAACTATTTCGTCACTACTTGAACAGCCAAAAAGGAGTGATAATGCCAGTAAACTCGATAAAGTACGGTAATTCATGTCAGGATTTTCTTTCCTTAAATTAAAAAAAACGGTTGCTTCCGTTACTTCTGATCCTATAACGGATAGAATGATGACTATAACAGATGAATATTTCCAAATTTGAGCGTTATATAATAAGTTGACTACAAAATACAGTAGAACGCAGTAGCGCATTTTTTCACAGTCATGAGCATTAGTCTCATAGTTTTTAAAAAAGTTCGATATGGCTCAGCAGATAGAATTAACCGATACAGTAAAAGATAGCCAACTTGGTCAACGATTGGACCAAGCCATAGCAGAATTATTTTCTGATTTCTCTCGTTCTCGTTTAAAGGAATGGGTGATGAATGGCAAAGTTCAAGTAGATGGTGAAGTGGTAACTAAACCTCGCATCAAAGTGATGGGAGGAGAAAAAATTATAATTCAGGGTGAACTTGAAGATGAAGAACGTTGGCTTGCTCAGGATATACCGCTAAATATTGTCTATGAAGATGATGACATTATTGTTATCAATAAACCTCGTGATTTGGTTGTTCATCCAGGAGCAGGTACTCCTGATGGCACTATTCTAAATGCCTTGCTATTTCACTTTCCTGATATTGCACAAGTACCAAGAGCCGGTATCGTTCATCGTTTAGATAAAGATACAACAGGTTTGATGGTAGTGGCGAAAACGGTTCCTTCACAAACCCGTTTAGTTAGAGCTTTGCAAAAACGTAAAATTACTCGTGAATATGAAGCGATAGCTATTGGTAAAATGACGGCTGGTGGCATGGTTGAAAAACCGATTGGACGTCATTCAACTAAGCGAACTTTAATGGCAGTTGCTGAATTGGGTAAACCTGCGGTTACTCATTACCGAGTCGCGGAACATTTTCGTGAGCACACGCGATTGCGTCTTCGTTTAGAAACAGGGCGAACTCATCAGATCCGTGTTCATATGTCTTATCTTCAACACCCGTTGTTAGGTGATGTTGCTTATGGTGGCAGAGCGCGAATTCCTAAAGGCGCGTCTGAAGAACTCACCCAAATGATTCGAGGATTTGATCGTCAAGCACTTCATGCCGCTATGCTACGTTTTGATCACCCCGTCACCAAAGAACAGATGGAGTTTCATGCACCGATCCCTACGGATATGGTTGTTATGACTGAAGCATTACGAGCGGATATGAAAGAGAACCAAGAGTACGATATATAAATGGAATTAATTACCCCAAACTGGATAGTGCCTGACAATATTCGTGCTTACAGCTCTACTCGTTTGGGGGGAATTTCGACTGGTGCATACCGCGGACTGAATTTAGGTATGCATGTTGAAGATGATCCTTTACTTGTTACAAAGAATCGTCAGTTTCTACATAAATATGCTGCTATTCCCAGTAAGCAAATATGGCTCAATCAGACTCATTCTAGTTATGTGGCAGATTTTGATGCCTTTTCAGCTTTAGATAAAAGTACCGAATTAGATGATTCGACCACCGATATTGTTGATGCTGATGGTGCCATGACATCTCTATCCAATATTGTTTGCACGGTGATGACGGCTGATTGTTTACCTGTATTGTTGACAGATACTGAGGGTTCGACAGTTGCCGCGGTTCATGCTGGCTGGCGAGGTTTGGCAAATGGTATTTTAGAAAATGCAGCGACACAGTTTACTAAACCAGTGATCGCATGGTTAGGACCAGCAATTGGTGCTAATGTATTTGAAGTAGGGCAAGATGTATATGATGTTTTTGTTACTCATGATCCTATTGCCAGTGAAGCTTTTAGAATCAAAAGTGATGGGAAATATCTAGCGGATATGAATAGGTTAGCGACACAGCGACTCAATAGTGTTGGTGTTGAGAGTATTTTCAGCAGCAATATGTGTACGTTTGCAAATAGCGATAAATTTTATTCATATCGCAGAGATGGCGTAACTGGCCGTCAAGCTACGTTTATTTGGATTGAATAAGTTTATTTTTCTTCATTATCATCGTTCCTCTCCCTTGAAAAAAGCCCTCCTTGTATCCATCTTGTTAGCGTAGAGAATTTATTTTTTGGAGGCTGCTATGCGTTTAGATAGATTCACAAGCAAGTTTCAAGTCGCGATATCTGATGCTCAATCATTAGCCCTTGGACGAGATCACCAATACATCGAACCAGTACACCTTATGGTTTCACTTCTGAACCAAGAAGGCAGTGCGATTCGCCCATTACTTACCATGATCGATGTCGATATTGTTCAATTGCGTTCAAAATTATCTGAAATGATGGAACGCTTGCCCAAAGTTAGTGGTATTGGTGGCGATGTGCAGTTGTCTAATAGCATGGGCTTTTTATTTAACTTGTGTGACAAAATTGCACAAAAACGACAAGATGCTTATATCTCATCCGAAGTTTTCCTTCTTGCTGCTCTGGAAGATAAAGGACCATTAGGTCAACTCCTTAAAGAATTAGGTATTACCGAAAAAACGTTATCGACTGCTATTGAAAAAATTCGCGGAGGGCAAAAAGTGGATGATCCCGACGCAGAAGAAAAGAGACAAGCTTTAGAAAAATTCACCATTGATTTAACTGAGCGAGCTGAACAGGGCAAACTCGATCCTGTTATTGGCCGTGATGATGAAATACGTCGAACAATTCAAGTATTACAACGCCGAACCAAAAATAACCCAGTTATTATAGGTGAACCCGGGGTAGGTAAAACGGCAATTGTAGAAGGACTAGCCCAGCGAATCATTAATAATGAAGTGCCGGAAGGTTTACGAGGACGTAGAGTTCTATCCCTAGATATGGGGTCTTTAGTGGCAGGCGCTAAATATAGAGGTGAGTTTGAAGAACGACTTAAATCGGTTCTTAGCGAACTATCAAAAGAAGAAGGCAATATAATCCTCTTTATTGATGAGCTTCACACTATGGTTGGAGCGGGTAAAGGCGAAGGATCTATGGATGCAGGTAATATGTTAAAACCTGCATTGGCGAGAGGTGAGCTTCATTGTGTCGGTGCCACAACACTTGATGAATATCGTCAATATCTAGAAAAAGATCCTGCTTTAGAGCGTCGTTTTCAAAAAGTATTAGTAGACGAACCAACCGTTGAAGACACTATTGCTATCTTACGTGGTTTAAAAGAGCGTTATGAACTTCATCATCATGTCGAAATTACGGATCCAGCTATAGTCGCAGCGGCTAGGTTATCACATCGTTATGTTTCAGATAGACAACTACCGGATAAAGCCATTGATTTAATCGATGAAGCAGCGTCGAGTATACGAATGCAAATAGATTCAAAACCTGAATCGTTGGATAAACTTGAGCGAAAAATAATTCAATTAAAAATAGAGCAACAAGCACTGAATAACGAAATAGATGAAGCCAGTTCAAAACGCTTGAAAGCAATCAACGAAGAGCTGGACGTAAAAGAAAGAGAATACGCAGAACTAGAAGAAGTATGGAATGCAGAAAAAGCAGCGCTGTCCGGTACTCAACATATTAAAACTGAATTAGAACAGGCAAGAATGGATATGGACTTTGCTCGACGAGCTGGGGACTTAAACCGAATGTCTGAACTTCAATATGGGCGCATTCCAGAACTAGAGAAACAGCTTGATCTTGCCGCACAAGCAGAAATGCAAGAAATGACCTTACTCAAAAATAAGGTAACGGATGAAGAGATAGCCGAAGTACTTTCGAGACAAACAGGTATACCAGTATCAAAAATGCTAGAGGCCGAGCGAAGTAAACTGCTTTCCATGGAAGATGTATTGCATAACAGAGTCATTGGCCAAGAAGAAGCGGTTAATGTAGTGTCTGACGCTATTCGTCGAAGTAGGGCTGGTTTATCTGATGCTAATCGTCCTATTGGTTCTTTCCTATTTTTGGGACCAACCGGGGTAGGTAAGACAGAACTATGTAAAACACTCGCTAACTTTATGTTTGATAGTGAAGACGCCATCGTTAGGATAGACATGTCCGAATTTATGGAGAAACATTCTGTTGCTCGCCTTGTTGGTGCTCCTCCTGGTTACGTCGGGTATGAAGAAGGGGGGTATTTAACCGAAGCAGTAAGAAGAAAACCGTATTCTGTTATTTTACTTGATGAAGTGGAAAAAGCGCATCCTGACGTGTTCAATATTCTTCTACAAGTTCTTGATGATGGTCGCTTAACTGACGGGCAAGGTAGAACAGTAGATTTTCGAAATACAGTGGTGATAATGACATCTAATCTGGGTTCTGACAGAATCCAGGACAACTTTAGCACATTAGATTATAAAGGGATCAAACAAGAAGTAATGAATGAAGTGACACAGCACTTCAGACCTGAGTTTTTAAATAGAGTCGATGAAATTGTTGTTTTCCATCCGTTGAAACAAGAGCACATCAAATCTATTGCTGGGATACAATTAGGCAGGCTAGCGAATCGTATGGCGGATAGCGGTTATGAGTTAGATGTATCAGAAAAAGCTTTGGAATTAATTGCTCATGTTGGGTTTGATCCTGTCTATGGAGCAAGACCTCTCAAAAGAGCGATACAACAAAGTGTGGAAAATCCACTCGCTAAAGCGATATTAGCTGGGAAAATAGATCCAGATAAGAAAGTTCAACTGCGAGTAGACAAAGATCGCATCATTGCGCATCAATAAAGTTAGTAATTACAATCTATTTAAGAGAATAAAAAAGGGATTATGTCCCTTTTTTATTCGTTTTGATTGAAAAGTAATCGAACGATAGTTTTTTTTGCAAAAAATATTCGGTAGCTATTGTGCTCCTGTAAATTCTCCCTATAATGCGCCTCCGTTGTCAGGGAATAGTTACTAACTAAATGACCTGATAATGTCGGTACTATTAAGTAGTTGTGAGAAATTTATTTCTCTTTATTTGTTTCAGATCACTTAAAAAAGCAAAAAGTAATTTGAAAGAAAATAAATAGCAAAAAGTGTTTGACACTAGAAGCTATATCGCTAAAATGGCCGTCCGCTTGAGAGATAGCTCACAAGCAGCCTAACGGCAACGCTCTTTAACAATTTAAACCTATATCAATCTGTGTGGGCACTTGTTGATGATAATCGACACGATTTTGTATCTTAGGATATACAATCACAACGGTATCAATGAACCACGTGACCTAATTTGATCACAGATACTTTAGCTTTTAAGTTAACGCGTCTTAAGTATCGAGCACAGTTATTTAACTATCATTCTGTTGGAATGATAGGAACTTTAAATACCATTTACGACTTGGTTTTTATCAAGCAGTAAAGGCAATTTGAAGTCAGTATTCATTGAGACCCGTTTTTCTTTTTTAGGAAAGAAAAACACATCAAAATCTTAAATTGAAGAGTTTGATCATGGCTCAGATTGAACGCTGGCGGCAGGCTTAACACATGCAAGTCGAGCGGAAACGAAAATAGCTTGCTATTTGA
>NZ_JAWMPW010000015.1:0-99130 GCF_033101115.1 Vibrio sp. TH_r3
CTGCCACAGGCAGTCCTTTTATTATTAAGCGTGACTTATTACTCGACTAATTAATAAGTCCATCACCCATTATTTTTATTTAGACACCATAACCATTGCTGGACGAATCACTCGACCATTCAATTCATAGCCTTTTTGCATCACAAACATTACCGTATTAGGTTCATGATCGGCGCTTTCTTGAATAGACATTGCTTGGTGGAAATCAGGATTAAACGCTTCACCTTCTGGATTAATTTCTTTTAAACCAAATTTAGCAACGCTATCGGTAAAGGTTTTATGCGTCAGTTCTACCCCTTCAAGTAAAGGTTTAATCGTCTCATTTTCAGAATCTGCGGCTTGAATAGCGCGTTCTAAGTTATCAATAACAGGTAACAGTTCTTCAGCGAATTTATTTAAAGCGTATTTACGTGCTTTATCAATTTCTTGCTCAGAACGGCGACGCATATTTTCAACTTCCGCTTTTGCGCGAAGTACTGATTCTTGTTGCTCTTTTACTCGCTTTTCACTTTGTAGCAAAGCGGCTTCAAGTTGCGCAATTTTGGACTCTTCTATATCAATGGCCTCTTCTTCATTCCAATCGATATCACCTTCAGAACCAACTGCATCCACTTCAACTTCACTTTCTTGGTTATCTTGATCCATTGCTTCCTGGCTCAGTTCTTCTTCGTTAATCTTATTCTCTTCTTTACTCATGATATCTCCTGACTACGGAATTCAGTTTTTAACACAAATTATAATATTTAAGCAGCACAAACGCTCAAACTTAAATAAAAAACTCGCGTATTGGATTTAGTTGCCTTTATTATGGGGATTGATATTAATGATTCAAGCGTTAAACGCTTCCTTTCATCTATAATTGGATTATCTGCATGAAAAAGCCTTTTAAAACCATAGGTATAATCGGAAAACCAAGAAACAAGAAAGCCATACAAACTCATAACGAAATGTTTCAATGGCTAACGTCAAAGGGCTATGACACCGTTATAGATGATCGACTACAAGGGATTCTTGATAATATCGATGCAAAATATTTTACTAGTCTAGTTGATATTGGCTCTAAAGCAGACCTCGCTATTGTCGTTGGCGGCGACGGCAACATGCTTGGTGCTGCGAGATTATTGTCGCGTTTTGATATATCCGTTATCGGTGTTAACCGAGGAAACTTGGGGTTTCTAACCGATCTCAACCCAGAAGAATTTGAAATAGCCTTAGAGAAAGTCCTAACTGGAGAATATCTCGAAGAAGATCGCTTTTTACTTGAAGCAGAAGTCATTCGACATGATCAATGCCGCAGCAATAACTCTGCACTCAACGAAGTGGTCTTGCATCCAGGAAAAATAGCTCACATGATAGAATTTGAAGTCTATATTGATGACAAATTCGCTTTTTCACAACGCTCAGATGGGCTAATAGTATCGACACCAACAGGATCAACTGCTTACTCGCTTTCTGGCGGAGGCCCTATTTTATCGCCCAGTTTGAACGCCATTTCAATTGTTCCGATGTTTCCGCACACGTTATCAAGTCGACCTGTCGTCGTAGACGGTAACAGTCGAGTTAAACTGGTGGTTTCACCTGACAATCGAGGAACTCAAGAAATAAGTTGCGATGGACAAGTTTCATTACCCGTTTCTCCTGGTGATGAAGTGCATATTTTTCAAAGCAATAACAAACTTCGATTAATACACCCAGAAGATTACAGCTATTACCATGTGCTAAGAAATAAATTAGGTTGGTCAAGCAAGCTTTTCTAATTCAACTGAGCAATTTACCTACATAAAAGGTAATCATGCTAGAAAACTGCTCATAAAAAAATCACCCCGACCACTTTACTGTATAGAAAAACAGTATATACTGTTTTTCTATACAGTATCTTTTAATTGTACAGGGTGACTAAAATGCTAGCTCACATAAGTGTAAATAATTTTGCGATTGTTAAATCTCTTCAGCTAGAACTTTCAGCTGGGATGACGACCATTACAGGTGAAACAGGTGCAGGTAAGTCTATAGCTATTGACGCACTTGGTTTATGTTTAGGTGAACGAGCAGATACCGGTATGCTTCGTCAAGGGGAAGATAAAACAGAAGTCAGCGCCGCTTTTCAACTCGACAATAACATTCACGCTACGCGCTGGTTGCAAGATAATGAACTGCTCGATGGCAATGAATGTATTTTACGCCGTGTCATTACCAAAGATGGACGTTCACGAGCTTTTATTAACGGCAGCCCTGTCCCCTTATCTCAATTAAAATCTCTTGGCCAACATTTAATCAATATTCATGGCCAGCATGCTCACCACCAATTAATGAAAAGCGACTATCAATTATCTATGCTAGACCAGTATGCAGGGCATTCTGAATTGATCAATAAATCTCGTGTTCATTATCAACAATGGCGTCAAGCCAAGAATGCCTTAGATGATCTGAAAAGAAATAGCGAAGAAAACCAAGCAAGGAAACAACTTTTAGAATATCAGATCAAAGAGTTAAATGAGCTTTCTCTAACGGAAAATGAATTTACAGAATTAGAACAAGAATACAAACGGTTAGCCAATAGTGGCCAGTTAGCAACAAATTGCCAATCGGCTATTTTATCGTTATTTGAAGGTGAAGAAGTCAATGCCTTACAGCTATTACAGTCTGCGAATCAATCCGTTATTGAATTAACCGAACTGGATAAAACATTATCTTCCGTCGCACCTATGTTAAACGAAGCGATGATCCAAATAGAAGAAGCCAGTAGTGAACTGCGCCACTATTTAGACAAAATTGAAATGGACCCAGAGAGAATGGCGTATGTAGAAGAACGCTTTTCGAGCATCATGTCCCTCTCTAGAAAGCATAATGTGATAGCCGATGATTTATACGCTCATCACCAAGATTTGTTGCAACAAATACAAGATCTAGATTGCTCCGATGAAAAACTCGACACCTTAGCCTTAGAGGTTGACAAAAAACATAGCACCTTCATCACTAGCGCAGAAAAACTAAGTAAATCAAGAAGCCGTTACGCCAAAGAACTGAATAAACTAATTAGCCAAAGCATGCACGAATTGAGCATGGAAAAAGCCAAATTTTGCATCGCCATTGAGCAAGACCATAATCGTACTTCCCCACTAGGCATCGACTTTGTGAGCTTTTTAGTGTCCACCAACCCTGGCCAACCTTTGCAGCCTATCGCAAAAGTAGCCTCTGGCGGTGAGTTATCAAGAATATCACTAGCAATTCAAGTTATCACCGCTCAAAAAGTGGATACCCCTAGCCTAATTTTTGATGAGGTTGATGTCGGTATTAGTGGTCCTACCGCTGCGGTTGTCGGCAAAATGTTACGTAAATTAGGCGAATCAACCCAAGTATTGTGCGTTACCCATTTACCACAAGTGGCAGGATGTGGGCATCAGCAATTATTTGTTGCTAAACAAACTAAAGCGGGTAAAACAGAAACACAAATGCATGTTTTAAATACAGAGCAAAGAATCTCTGAATTAGCCCGATTACTAGGTGGAAGTACAATAACCGAATCGACAATGGCCAATGCAAAAGAATTACTCGCGGCTTAGCGGAAGAAAAAATAGCGTGTTGTTTATTGTTACTATTTTTACCGTTAATTTTTTGCAGCGAATATTTTGCAACCAATAGTGAAATTCGTGGTCATATATTCAACTTGAGGTAATACCTCTTTTACTTCTCAGCCAACCTTGTTTATTATCTGGCGAGTTTTAGTGAATACATTTATTAATAAAGAATATCCAACTATGCAATTTAACAAATGGTTAGCCGCTGTCCCTCTAGCCTTAACATTACTCACCGGCTGTTCGCTGGCAGAAAAACTGGTCTACCGTATTGATATCAATCAAGGTAACTATGTTGAACAAGATTCTGTAGATAAATTAAAATTCGGCATGACTAAAGAACAAGTTCGCTATGTACTTGGCTCCCCCATGTTAGTTGAGAATGGCTACCCAAATACTTGGTATTATATATATCACCACAAAGAAGGTCATAACGATCCAATTCAGAAAAATCTATTCATAAAATTTAGTGATACAGGAACACTGTTAAGCTTGGAAGGTGATTTTCCTTCTGGAGAGAACTTCTTTGAAGGTTTAAATTAGTAACAAGCGAGCTACTACGATTATCCCCATTAAAGTGAGGATAATCGAATCAACTAAATCGCGATTAACTTTGTATTAATCGCTGTTCTTACGCCTTTCATTGGGCTTTCCACCTGTAACCGGATCAGCACTACCTTTCGCTTTTGCCTGCTCTGCTCTTTTACGTCGTATTTCTTTAGGATCAGCAAGTAATGGTCGATAAATTTCTATACGATCTTTATCTCTAACCGTTACATCCAATTTAACATTACGGCTAAACACCCCTACTTTGTTCTTTTTGAGATCAATTTCAGGATACATATCTAATATTCCAGAATGCTTAATAATCTCTTCAACTGTAAGGTTTTTATCCACTAACTGAGTTAACACGCGTTGTTCATTTGGCAGTGCGTACACAACTTCTACTTGAATCACGCTAAACCCCCTTAATTAGTAAACCTGCTTGGCTCGTTGAGTAAACGCATTAACCATATTATTCGTTAACTCATTAAAGATCCGTCCAAACGCTATTTCTACCATTTTACTAGAAAACTCAAAATCCAGCTTAAGTTCAATCTTACAAGCGCTTTCATCAAGAGTTGTAAAGTACCATCCACCTTTGAGTGACTTAAAAGGCCCATCAACTAACTCCATTAAGATCACCGCGTTCTCAGTCAAATTATTGATGGTAGTAAAACTTTTGCTGATACCAGCTTTAGACACATCCACCGACGCTTTCATTGCATCTTGAGTTTGTTCCAAAACTTTAGAACCAGAACAACCTGGCAAAAATTCGGGATAACGACTTACATCATTAACTAGATCATACATTTGCTTTGCACTAAATGAGACCAGTGCTGAGCGTCTAACTTGTGGCATAAAATCTCTCGTCACATCCATTCCTTGCTAATTAACAAGGTTTTTTATTATTTATCAACACGAAAACTAAAAATAAGATTTCCCCAACAGAGGGGCAATCCGTATAATGTCGCCATTATGGCAAAGAAAAATTCAAAATCCAAAACTACGAGCAATACAATTGCTCAAAATAAGAAAGTTCGCCACGAGTACTTTATCGATGATGAAGTAGAAGCAGGCTTGGAACTTCAAGGTTGGGAAGTAAAATCACTTCGCCAAGGTAAAGTTAACATCGCAGAAAGTTATGTGTTTATGCGCGATGGTGAAGCCTTTATCAGCGGAATGACGATTACTCCTTTAAATCAAGCATCAACTCATATTGTTGCTAACCCTACACGTGTCCGTAAGCTTCTGTTATCAAGAAGAGAACTGGATAACTTGTACGGGCGAATCAATCGCGAAGGTATGACACTCGCCGCACTTGCACTTTATTGGTCACGTTCATGGGTCAAAATTAAAGTTGGTGTAGCGAAAGGTAAAAAACTTCATGATAAACGCACTGATATTAAAGAAAAAGATTGGGCTCGCGATAAAGCTCGTATAATGAAGAGTAAATTGCGTTAATCTTAACCACTTGAACGTGCAATGGCTAGACAGTGAGTACTATTCTGTTACTATGCACGTTAACCACTTGGGGCTGATCCAGGATTCGACGGGAATGCTGAAGTCTGAGGTGCATGCCGTGGGGCGGTTTGCCACGTAAAAAGCCGCAAAAAAATAGTCGCAAACGACGAAAACTACGCACTAGCAGCTTAATAACCTGCTGAGAGCTCTCTTGCCCTAGCTTCCGCTTGTAAGACGGGGAATAACAAGGGATCAAACCCAAACTAGCTAGCCCGGATTTTCCCTCCTGAGAGAAAAAGGGCGAATAATAATTCAGGATAGTCAATTACTAGCGTGTCGGTTCGCAGGTAGTTGGTGAATGTAAAGATCGACTAAGCATGTAGTACCAATGATGAATGATTTCCGGACGCGGGTTCAACTCCCGCCAGCTCCACCAATTGGAAAGAAAAAGGCTTGTGAATCAATGATTTACAAGCCTTTTTTGTATCTCCTTTCAAAGCATTTCCACCATTTAGGGGTTAATTATTCAGGTGAGCCACATAGGTGAGTCACATAATGACCACAAATAATTTCCTCTAACTCAACAGATTTCATACCTTTTACTTTCGTCAGCGCACTCCTTGTAGTGCCATACTAATACTTCTCAAATCACAAAAGTTACGGTTGTAAAATCACCTAATTGCATATCTAGTGGTATAATCAACGCAATTTTTTTCTCATAAGTGCTGATTTCCCATATCCCAAGATACGACTAACAACAACCCCTTCTCTACAAGGGCAACAAAAAATTGCTGATTATTTGGATAATAAAGAGAAGGTGTTTTCAACTTTAATTAGTAGGTCACAGTCAACGATCAATTTGATAAAAGAGCGCAAAACTGCCCTTATCTCAGCAGCCGTGACAGGCAAGATTGATGTTCGTGATTGGGATGTTCAGGGGGATAAAAAATGAGCAATGAACTCCCCCCACCCCAAGGGCAATTTATCCTCTTTCAAAGTGCTGAAGGTAATGCACAAGTTGAATGTCGTTTTGAAGCCGATAACCTGTGGCTCACTCAACACCAGGTTGCAGAACTTTATCAAAAAACAGTTCCTACGATTAACGAACACCTCAGTAATATCTACAAAGAAGGTGAAATTGAACAAAATGCAACCATTAGGAATTACCGAATAGTTCGCCAAGAAGGTTCTCGTCAAGTATCTAGAGATGTGGCGCATTACAATCTGGATACGATTTTAGCGGTGGGTTATCGTATCCGTTCTAAGCAAGGCACACAGTTTCGCCAATGGGCGACCAACACCCTCAAAACCTATTTAACCAAAGGTTTTGTGATGGATAATGAACGCCTAAAAGGGCCAGAAAACAGCCAATATTTTGATGAGCTGCTTAATCGCATACGTGATATACGTTCAAGATAAAGGCTATAACAACGTTAATGCAATGGTGGCGTTTTCTGGCGAAATAAATAACCCAGAAGAGATCTTGGCAGAGTTTAAGGTTTACTTCCAAACGGCTGAACTGGCAGGCGTATCTGATCCAAACATTGTTTATGACCTAATGAAAAAGCTCAATCAAGTTGGGATCTACCAGTGGTTTGAAGTAGAAGCGTTTGTTGATGCGTATAACAACAAACAAGCAAACCAAGCCAAACTTGCCAATCTATGCAAACCTGCCGTTGATCGTTTCACCGTTCGCTATAAAGAAGCCACTCAGGTGCTTCAATCGGCACAAGCTGAACTTTCCAAAGCGAAAATAGAGAAGAACGACAACAAGATTAAGTTTGCAGAAAACAGCGTCAAACACGCCAAAGAAGCACGAGATGTTCTGGAAGTGTTTAAGAAGGATTTAATCTCTTTCTATCGCTACTATGAGTTTACATCTCAGATCGTCAATTTTGAGGATTACGAACTAGAAAAACTCAGCATCTTCGCCAAGCATCTACACCCACTTTTGCGTCTTGATATTATTGAAGATGATGTGGATTTATCAGATGTGGTAATGACGCACTACCGACTGCACGAACAACGAGAAGCAGACTTACAACTTGGTGTTAAGATTGGTGAAGAACCTAAACCTTACCTACCAGCGGCAAAAGAAGGCTCAGGCGCAGCACCTAAAGATCCAAAAACTGATTTTCTTAACGAAACAAACAATTACCCCCCACTCCCTATCGTAGCTTTCATAGCTAAAACCATCCATTCTGCTCATCAACAATTTTGACTTACAGTCTATGAGTAATTATTTACTCACAAAGAGTATCTTCACACATTAATGAGTAAAATTTTACTCATTACTTGAAAAAAACTGACTTTAAGAGTAAAGTTTTACTCATTGATAAGTAGAGGTGTTGTCGATGGAAGAACTAACCGTACAAGCTTTTATCAGAGGTGAATGGATAGATATTGGTATCATCTCATTCCCTAAAAGTAGCCAACATAATTTCCGAGTGACTGAACTCAACTACCTCAGCGACTATGCGCTAGAACATCACGATAAAGATGACTTTCACGCGGTTTCACTAAACCATCCTGTCTCATTCTTTTTTGATGACATGGGTAAACCTGGATGGTTAAAGTTTCTGGACGATATTATGCCTAGTGGCGCTAGTAGACGATACTGGGTCAAACATCTAGATATTGAAGACCTTAGTTCTGATGAACAAGACTATGTTTTGCTCAAGTTTGGCACAATGTCGCCTATTGGTAACTTAAGAATAAAAGACTCTCTTCCTGAGCGCTACGAAGTAGCAGACAACCTGTACTTCTCTGCTGATGATGTTAAAAATCGAGCAGGTGATTTCCTCGACTATGCACAACAAAGAGGGGCAGCCGCAGGTGGTGCAACAGGGGCTGGAGGTGAAGCGCCAAAACTGATCCTCCGATGTGGTTTCGATCATGGATCTGGCAGCGAAAAAATATGGATTGATCCATACCAAGATGACAATAGCAACCACGACTTACATTACTTAGTAAAGTACCCTAGAGGCTCAAAAAGCACCATCGACTGTAATATTCTAAGAGCTGAGTTCTACTTCTACCACGAGCTAACTGAAATGGGAGTTGAAACGATCTCCACCGACGGTATGCGCTTAGAGGAAGGATTAAACTACCCTTCCTTATGGCTTCCTCGATTTGATGTTCAAATTATTGATCAACAAATAGAGAGATTTGGCATGGAATCGGTGTATTCCATTTTGAACAAAGGCGTTGGGGTCACTCTTGATCACGAAACAACAATCCGAACTCTCATAGAAAAAATTACTAAAAGCAATATGGTTAAACACCAAGGGTATAGGTTTGATACCCAAGCTTTCGTCATTGAATGGGTGAAGAGAGATCTACTCAACATCTTGTTTGGTAATAGTGATAACCATGGCAGAAACATTTCATTCTTAAAAAGTGATGGAGTCATAAAGCTTGCTCCCGTTTACGACTTCGCACCAATGAAAGCTGATCCTGAAGGCATTCCAAGAACAACAAAATGGAAAGCCCCACTAGAGGTTGGCGGAACTTACGACTTCGTAGGAATAGCGGACACCTTATCTGATCTCGTGCCAAAAGAAGTGTTATTACAAGAGCTAGAGGTTATTGCAAGTAAATGCATTGACTTAAAGCAGAGACTAGCGTTACGAGGAGTTCCAGAACAAATCTTGGAGATGCCAGCCGTTGGACTTAATCATATATCAGAAAAAATCACTAAATGGGGGCTACTATGAATAAGCCAAGCAATAGAGAGTCCGTACAAGATACGGTGGCTCGTCTAAGAGCAAACCGAAATCAACATCAACCCAAGACTGAGACGAATGCAACTCATTCTCTTAAAGAACGATCGCAACTTAATACTCCGACTAGATCGAAAACCTCAAAAAACGCCAAAGCAGTAAGTGCAGCAGAACGCAAAACCGAGGCAAACAAAATCATCAAACACTTATTACTTGGAGAGCTAACACAAGGCCAAGCGTTGAAAAGTTTACGCATTAATATACTGGGACTCAAACAGGATGTGTTCGCAAGACTTGTCGATGTCTCAAGAAAAACACTCTCAGATATAGAGAATGATCGGGGCAGCTACAATACAGAGATTCTCAACAAGGTATTCAAACCATTTGGCTTAAAAGTCGGAATGCTCCCGTCTTCTCCCGATGTGTTAAAATCGCTACTAATAGATGGTGAGGCTGTATAAAATATCCTGTATCAGCTTTTTTGTTTTAGATTGAATTGTCATAAGAACTCAATCTTTTTAAATGAATTAGAAATATGTAGACGCGGGGTCAGTTCCTTTTGAAGCAGGAAATTGATGTAACACCATATTGATAACATAGATATAAGTTACTGAATTCATGAAAATTGACACATCAAGTCAACTCCCGCCAGCCCACTAATGCATTGGAAAGGGCCACCTTCGGGTGGCCTTTAAATCTAACTGTCTGTTAATACTATTGGTACCCGTTAATTAGGCTTTATCCACACACCCACACACACAACGCAAAGCTATAAAATACTCGCACCTGTTTCTGCGCTAGACACATTTTGTCTAAACACAGTGAATAACTCCCTGCCCATGCCTATATGCTCATTAGTCTCTGGGAATATTACTGCTTCTCTTGTAGCAAGATCCGCCTCTACCGATATGGTGCCATTTTTAGCATCAAGCGTCATAATATCGCCATCAACTAATTTAGCTAAAGGGCCTCCTTTAATTGACTCTGGAGACATATGAATGGCAGCAGGAACTTTACCAGATGCGCCAGATAAACGGCCATCAGTAACTAATGCCGATTTGTAACCCGCTTGCATTAAATTGCCTAAAATTGGCATCAGTTTATGCAATTCAGGCATGCCATTGGCACCTGGGCCATTGTGACGAACTACCACTATCAAATCTTTGTTTAGCTCACCAGCATGGTAGGCTTTTTCTACATCATGCTGAGATGAAAACACCCGAATCGGCGCTTGTGTATAGTAATTTTCTTTGGCTACCGCACTGACTTTTATTACGCCACGGCCAATATTACCATCCAGCACTTTCAACCCACCTTGATGAGAAAAAACCTCATTACTGGCAGCAATAACTTGATTATCTAAACTTGATTCGGCAGGCGAATACGTTAATTTGCCATCAATCAAAGACGGGCGACACAAATAATCTTGCATGCTACCGTAAATTGGCGTGGCATCCATGTGAAGCAAGTCTAATTCATGTAAGCGCTTCATCAAGGTTGGGACACCACCTGCTGCTTCAAAAGCATTGATATCGGCAGGGCCATTTGGGTACATTTTGGTAAGTTGCGGTACCACATCTGAAAGCGCATCAAAATCATCCCAACTTAAAATAAAACCGGCTGCTTTAGCGATAGCGACCATATGAATAGTGTGATTGGTACTGCCTCCAGAGGCGAGTAACGCCACCAAACCATTCACTAACGATTTTTCATCCATCACCTTACTTATTGGACGAAATTCTGTTGAAGTTCGATTGGCGATTTTGACAACTTGTAAGCTCGCCATTTCAGTTAAGGCGGATCTCAACGCGGAACCCGTCGCAACGAAAGCTGAACCGGGTAACATGAGTCCCATGGCTTCAAACACAAGCTGATTGGTATTCGCCGTGCCATAAAAGGTGCAAGTGCCCGGTGAGTGATAGGCATTGCATTCCATTTCGAGTAAAGCGTCTTCACCCAACTCTCCCGCAGCATGTTGTTGGCGAATTTTTACTTTCTCATTGTTAGAAATACCAGTCGACATTGGGCCTGATGGAATAAAAAGTGTCGGCAAGTGGCCAAAAGATAGCGCCCCAATAATCTGCCCCGGTGCAATTTTATCGCAGATACCGAGTAATAATGAACCATCAAAAGCGTTATGACTTAAACCAATAGCCGTGGCTTGAGCAATCAAATCTCTGGAAAACAAAGACAAATCCATACCATCTTGGCCTTGAGTAACACCATCACACATGGCAGGCACACCTCCGGCTACTTGAGCGCTATGCCCTGCTTGCGACAAGATGGTTTTAATGGTGTCGGGATACTCTTTATAAGGTTGATGAGCACTGACCATGTCATTATAAGCGGTCACAATGCCAATATTCATGGTGGTAAAGTCAAGTAGTGAACTTTGAGTGCCACCACAAGCCGCAGCAGTATGAGCTAAATTGCCACAAGATAACTGGGATCTTGATTTACCTTGCTGGAGATAATAATCCACTTTATTAAGGTAATCTTGGCGTGTTGTTTTACTTCTTTGCAAAATGTTGTTGGTAACTTCTAATACTATGTTATTCATACTGCGACTCTTTAATTCCTTTTAACCTTATATACATAAAGACATTAGCGACGTTCACATGCGGCGACTTGATCAACACAACGCTGAACTACGGTGTCAAAATCACCATCGATATCAATTTTAAACACGTTAGTTTCATCGGCAGTGGGCAGCTCTAATGCATCGAACTGTGTTTGAAGCAGAGAAATAGGCATAAAATGGTCTTGTCTTTCTTGCATCCGTTGTTTGATCAACTCAAACTCGCCGTGAAGATGTAAAAAGATCACATGACGATTCCCTTCGCAAATCTGATGGCGATATTTTCTCTTTAAAGCAGAACAGACAATGACCCCCACCTCTTTTTTAGATTCAATACTAAATACGGCGTCACGAATTCTTTCCAACCACGGATCTCTATCCTCATCATCTAACGCATTGCCGGATGACATTTTCAAAATATTCGCCCTCGGATGCAGGTCGTCACCATCAATAAACTTAGCGCCAATTTTTTGAGCTAAGGCGCTTCCAATCGATGACTTACCTGTACTTGAAACCCCCATAACAATAAAAACTTTCCCTTTTAACCATTTATTCATTTTATGACCTTTATCTCACTTTAGGCATCTTGTGGTTTTTATCATACCACGTTACGGGTAACATGTTACCCGTAAAATAAATAAATGTGATTTTGAACGCATGAACAGATAAATAAATGAGAGAACGAGATTATCTTATTTACTGAAATACTTGAGGGGTAACCAATGTATTTGTTTTCATATGGAATTGAGATAATAACAAAAATATTAGCTCGATTTCTAACTATATTAATGTGGCTGATAGTCGTAACAGTTGTATGGCAGGTATTTACACGATTCCTAACTGATTCGCCATCCACTTTTACAGATGAACTGTCAAGATACTTAATGATTTGGATTGGAGTTCTAGGTGGCGCTTATACGTTTGGATTAAAAAGACACTTAGCCATTGAATTATTAATCACAAAAGTAAAACAAAAAGAAATGTTGGCTATTTTTATTAATTTAATGGTCATGTTGTTTTCTAGCATTGTTTTTATTTACGGTGGATTAAATGTTTCTAGTCGAGCATTAGAATTCAATCAAATATCACCAAGCATTAGTCTATTCGGCAGTTCATTGAAAATGGGGTATGTCTACTTAGTTGCACCTCTTTCAGGTTTTATTATCAATTTATATGCGGTTTATGACATTACAAAACTGACTAGAACTATCGTTAATAATAAAAAGGCGGATGGTTAATCATGACTTTATTAGATTTAATCTTCACACAAAACTATATTGACACAATGCCGGATATTGTTTACAGCTTAATACCAGTCGTTGTTTTATTTGGTTCGTTGGCTATATTTCTTGTTATAGGAATGCCTATTGCATTTGGTATCGGTTTATCCTCTTTGCTGACCATTTTTATCGATTTCCCTTTGGACAAAGCAGCAAGCCTCAGTTCACAACAACTTCTTGGTGGGCTAGATAATTTCGGGTTGTTAGCGTTACCCTTTTTCATCTTTGCCGGTAACTTGATGAACTCAGGTGGTATAGCGAAAAGGCTGATTAACTTTGCTATGCTAATTGGTGGAAGACTTCCAGGCGCGTTATGTCATGTGAATGTTATCGCTAATATGATGTTTGGATCACTGTCAGGTTCTGCCACGGCATCAGCTGCTGCGGTTGGTGGTTTGATGGGTAATTTGCAAGATGAACATAAATATCCAAAAGATTTTTCCGCTGCGGTAAATATTGCCTCATGCCCTTCTGGTGTATTAATTCCGCCATCCAACGTTTTAATTTTATATGCACTGGTTAGTAGCTCTTCTGTGCAATATTTATTCTTGGGTGGATATATTCCAGGATTAATGTTTGGTTTAGCCGTTATGCTTGGTGTTACTTTTTTTGGTAAAAAATATAAAGTACCGCAACAAACAGTAAAATTAGACCAACCTGCCTATAAAGTTATTATTGATGCTATCCCAAGCCTATTTATGGTTGTGATTATTATGGGTGGTATTGTTGGTGGCGTATTTACCGCGACAGAAGCCTCTGCAATTGCTGTGGTTTATAGCTTAATCCTTGGTTTTATTTATCGAGAATTAAAAGTTAAGTATTTAAATAAAATCGTTATCGATAGCATCATTATTACTTCTATTGTTTTACTAATGATTGGAACATCCAGTGCAATGTCTTGGGCTATGTCTAATGCTGACATCCCTCAATTTATCGCTGAATTTGTATTGAACTTTTCAACCAACCCAATTGTTATATTAATTCTGATGAACATTATATTTCTTATTGTAGGAACCTTTATGGATATGTCTCCTGCAATATTAATTTTCACACCAATTTTATTACCAATTGGTGTGCATTTAGGAATGGATCCGGTCCATTTTGGCGTCATGATGGTATTTAATTTATCTATTGGTATTTGTACTCCACCTGTCGGCACAGCATTATTTGTTGGCTGTAGTGTTGCAAATCAAAAAATAGGTCAAGTAGTTCCTAAATTATTACCGTTATACGTTCTAATCGTCCTAGCACTAACACTTGTTACCGCATTTCCTAGTTTGACGATGTGGCTACCAAGATTAGCTGGTTACCAAGGATAATTTAAATTTAATTAAGGAATCTTTATGAAGTTATTTAATGCTAAAAACTTATTGTGCGCCGGGATACTAATGACTGCTGTGTCATTTAATGCCTCTGCTCAAAGAGTAAAACTTGGCCATGCAATGCCACTCGACCACCCAGTGCACGATTCATTAACTTGGTTTGCCGATCAAGTAAGTGAAAGGACTAGCCTAAAAGTTAAAGTGTATCCAAACTTAACACTAGGAAAAGAAGAAGCAACGCTGCAAATGGCTCAAGACGGAACATTAGCGTTTACTAAAATAGGAACCGGCTTAGCATCTGCATTTTCACCTCAATACAAAACTCTCGCTTTGCCTTATTTGTACAATAGTGAAGCAGACGCACGAAGGATCCTTGGTGGCCCTGTCGGTGACGAAATTCTACAATCTTCTGAAAAAGATGGCTTTATCGGCCTTGCTTTCTTAGTAAGTGGTTCTCGTGGTTTCTATACCAAAGAGAAAGTAAGTGGACCTGAAGATGTAATGGGATTAAAAATCCGAGTTCAAAGCTCAACCATTGATATCGATACTATGAAAGCACTTGGCGCAAGCCCAGTTCCAATTTCATCTGGTGAAGTTTATTCAGCAGTACAACAAGGTGTGGTTGATGGTGCTGAAAATAATATCCCAACATACTATTCAACACGTCTTTATGAAGTTGCGCCATATTATGCATTAGATCAACACTCAATTAGCCCTGATCTTTTAGTGGTATCAACCGAAGTGTGGAATGGTTTATCAGAAGAAGATCAAAAAATCATCCGTCAAATCGCGAAAGAAACGCTTGCTGTCCACTATAAATACTGGGATGCATACATCGAAAAAGCCAAACAAGATATTGTTAAACAAGGTGGCGAAATTGTTGATGTAGATGTTTCTGCCTTCAAAGCAAAAGTATCTGGTGTGTACGATAAATTCAGAAAAGAATACCCGGATCTAGTTCCAACATTAGACAAATTACAAGAAAAATAATTACCATCATTAGGAGAGAATAATGGGTTCATTAGTAAGAAAAAAAGTATTTATTACCGGTGCAGAACAAGGTATTGGTTTTGCGACTGCTAAAGACTTAATCGAGGCTGGATGTGATATCTATATTCATTACTTTATGGGTGATGAAGGTCCGAAAGAGCTAATGAAATTAGCTGAGTCAAAAGGTCAGAAAGCCACTATTGGTTACGCCGATTTAACGAATGCGGAAGAAACAACCAAGTGCATTAATGAAGCCGCTGAATTTTTAGGTGGCATCGATATTCTAGTCAATAATGTTGGCGGCATTATCGCAAGAAAATGGTTAGCTGAAATTGATCAAAAGTTCTGGAATACGGTAATAGATGTCAATATGACTACTATGTTAAATGTAACCCAAGCGGCTCTTCCTTATTTAAAAGAGGCAAGTGATGGTGCCAGTATTGTAAACCTTGCATCTTTAGCTGGACGTTGTGGTGGGCATTCTGGTTCTCTCGTGTATTCAATGACTAAAGGAGCGGTATTGACTTGGACTCGTTCTTTAGCTGCTGAACTGGGTGAGCATGGAATTCGAGTTAACGCAGTTGCTCCAGGGTTAATTTTAGGCACAAGATTCCATAATACTCATACCACTGAAGAATCAGCTAATGAAACAGTGAAAGGTATTCCTCTAGGCAGAGCAGGTACATCTGAAGATGTTGCTCATGTAATCACTTATTTAGCTAGTGAATACAATGGCTTTGTGTCTGGTGCGACTATCGACGTTAATGGTGGTGTTTACAGAATGTAAAAACACGCTTACAACATACCCATTTAACGTGCAGTAATGTTGGTCGCTCTCTCAAACCTCATTATATAGTCCGCTATATAATGAGGTCTTGCTAGCTTAACCATCTATCTGCAGGTTTGGGTATATAAGGTGAGTCTATTTAACTCATGCCTAAACGAAATAACATGTTCCCACATCACTATTAGATATTTAATAACCCTAATTAAAAATTGAATACATATTACCTTATAAGAACAAGGTATATATTCGATATAAAATACAAAGAGAAATATTATGATAAAATCAAAAGTTATTCATCCCGAGCTATTATATCATTTATCTAGATGTGGTCATAAAACTAAGATACTTATAGCTGACAGCAACTACTCTTTTGTTACTAATTCTCCAGACAATGCCAACATTGTTTATTTAAACTTAACAAAAGGACTGGTCGATAGCCCAACAATATTAGATTTAGTGTTGTCACAAATCAATGTTGAAGCCGCAACTATGATGATTTATCCAGAAGATTTTGATAATACGGTTATCCCAGAGTATAAAGCAATCTTACCTGATGACATTGAGATCAATCATCTAGAAAGATATGAATTTTATGACATGGCCAAATCGGATGATACCATGTTAGTTATCGCCGCAGGGGAACAACGTCGGTTTGCCAATTTAATATTAACCGTCGGTGTGGTTTTTTAATTATTCATAGCAAATAACTACGTATAAAGTGAGCGATTGTCATTTTCTACGTAGTTTGTTTTTACTTTAGTTTTATCATCATAGAGCCGTGAACAGTCTTAAGCTAAACTCCGCTACTATTCTTTATATAATTAACACTTCCAAATCCTCACAACACTGAATTTTGTATTGAAACCATTACAATCAGATATGGAATTAGCCTGCATCATAAATAAAAAATCAAAATCGACTAAAATATATAATAAATCTATTACCAACCACCACTAGATGTTGAACGAGCGCTTCTTCCTCGCCATGATTACTTACTGCAAGATTGAAGTTAAATCAATCTAATGTATGCTATAACAACTAAAATCAGAAAACGCTCCAGTGAAGATAATTAGAATGGTTCTAAAATGTTTGAGTTAGATATTCGTACTCTACTTGTTGTAACAACACTTGTCTCAATTGGTTCTGCTGTGGCTCTAATTTCTCTGTGGCGTTCACAGTCTCAACCCAATGGTGCTGGATTTTGGGCGTTAGGAATGTCCTGTGTTGCTGTAGCCAGTGTATTAATCTCAGGGCGAGGCATTATTTTCGATTTCATTTCCATCGTTATCGCTAACTCTGTGTATGTTATCGGCTTTTTGCTTATATTACGTGGCATTCGTATTTTTACTAATCGACCTCCCTTACTCTTTCTTGATTATTCTTTACCGGTTATTTCTGCCCTGTTTTTCTATTATTTCAATTATATAGATCAGAATATAAATATTAGAATAGCGGTTATTTCCACTATGTTCGTAATAATTTGCTTCACTATTGTTAGTACATTATTAAGTGATAAAAATGCACCTTGGCGACAAGCAGGAACAACGGTCGCAGCCGTTTTTGGTTTATTTGGTTTATTTCATGGATCACGAGGAGTATTAGCATTACTCACCCCTTTCGAATACGATTTCATGCAGACCAGTATCTCTTCCTCATTGGTCTTTTTAGGTAGCATATTCATTCTTGGCGGCAGCGCTATAACACTAATCTTATTAACTCATTCCACTTTACAATCGAAATTACAAATCGCTTCGCTTGCTGTTAATCAATCCGCTTCATCGATTATTATTACCGATACAAATGGCACCATTAGATATGTTAATCCCGCTTTTACAGAGAAAACTGGCTATTTACCGCAAGAGATTATTGGTAAAAACCCTCGTATTTTAAACTCAGGTGAAATTCCTGCAGAAGAATACGCTACGCTTTGGAAAGAGCTTTCTGCAGGTAATACTTGGCGAGGAGAATTTCATAACCGTAAAAAGAATGGTGAGTTATTTTGGGAAATAGCGTCGATAGCGCCAGTAAAAAGAAAAAATGGCAAAATAACTCACTTTGTTGGAATGAAGGAAGATATTACCGCGCTGAAAAATGCGGAACAACGTATTCTACATATGGCAAATCATGACACTCTTACTGGCTTACCAACACGAAGACTTTCGATGGATCGCTTAAAACATGCCTTGGCGTATGCCAAAAGAAACGAGACTAAAATGGCGGTTCTATTTGTTGATCTCGACGATTTTAAAGCCATTAATGATATTCATGGACATGAGATAGGCGATAAGGTACTAAAAGAGACCGCAAACCGACTTCGTACTTGCGTACGCGAAGCGGATACCGTATCTCGCATTGGTGGCGACGAATTCTGGCTTTTATTGACTAATATTTCAGATAAAAATTGTGTTATAGCCATAGCGAATAAGTTAATTGAAGTGGTAACAGAACCGCACAAACTAGCCGATCAAGAAATAACTATTGGTGTTAGCATTGGTATAGCCCTGTATCCAGAGCATGGAGTAGAACCTCAAGAACTCGTGAACCTAGCTGATCAAGCCATGTATGGGATAAAACGCCAAGGAAAAAACAATTATTCATTCTCTGAGACCATTCGTTTTACTTAGTCGAGTTAAATTGCAGTGACATTAAGCAATAACACACCCTATTCCATTCAAGCGTATTTTATTTAACCTACACTGTTGGCGAAAAAAAGACATACCACTTACATAGTATGTCCTTTGTTATTGAAGAGTTATCGCCTTACCGTTGTTATTTTACTTTTACTTTTGCTGAGTATTGTTTGATCGCAGAATCAAGTCAGACTTATCGTAAGGCAATAACTTCTATTTCTATACCAGCATCTAAAGGAAGACGAGCGACCTCAACACATGAACGAGCAGGATAAGCTGCCCCTTTTTGTTCAAAAAATGATTGGTAAGCTGCGTTGATTACTGGAAAATCATTCATATCTTTTACAAATACGGTTGTTTTTACAATGTTATGTATATCCAAGCCTGCTTCTGTAATAATCGCTAGTGCATTATTTAAGGATTGTAACGTTTGCTTTTCAATTCCGTCAGCCATTGCTTTAGTTTCTGGATTAATAGGTAACTGACCAGACGTCATCACAATATTCCCTAAGTCGACACCTTGTACATAAGGTCCAATAGCGGCTGGAGCATATTTAGTATTAAGAACTGTCATTATGTTTTTTCCTCGTTTAATTAACCATTAAATGTTGGCAGATAGCCCATCATAGATAAACAGTGGCATGTTGCAGTAAAGAGACCGAATCCAATCAGAACATAAATCAACACATTTCCACCCGGTGCTTTAAACCCTTCTTCTGGTACTCCATCACTTTTATGTTTATTTCTTACTTGACGAATTAATAATGCTGGAATAATACATGTCCAAATGGTCGCGACTGCGCCAGCGTAGCCAATAGCTATAACAAAACCGAACGGAAATAATAGTGAAAGAACAAGGGGAGGAATGAAAGTAACGGCCCAAGACTTAGCTCTTCCCTGACGGCTATTTTCAAATTTAAAGAAGTCAGCAAGAAAGTCAAAAAGCCCCAGACCGACACCGATAAATGAGGAAAGAATAGCGGCCATTGAAAATGCACTAATAGCGTTGGATACTCGATCAGAGTCAATAACCGTTCCTAAAGCAGCTAATAACGCATCAACATCTCCCCCTTTTTCAATAACAGGTCCAAATTGATCACGAGGTAAATTGCCGTAGATAGACACAATCCAAAGAATATACAAAGCTAAAGCGATTAAAACTCCGAACATTAGAGCTTTACTCGCTTTGCGTTCACATCCATAGTAATCTCGCATGGAAGAAACTGAGTGATGGTAACCAAAAGAGGTGAGAGCAACAGAAAACATACCAAGAGAATAAGTACTATAGCTTCCATCTGTATTAGCTGAATCAAACAATACGCTCAAATCAACCTTGGAAGCTAATCCGGAAACACCAAAAATGAAACTCAGAGCCATGAAAAAAATCAATATGATTGATATTCGGTCGACCGCTCGAGTTGAATGCCAAACAATAACCGAAAAAACGAGCACAAATAGAACAGAGGCTAACTGACTATTAAGACCTAATACATCTTGAAGAATTAAACCTGAAGTCGTGATGTAAGCATACAACAAAATACCACCGACGAAATATACAGCGATATTATTAACAACATTAACTTTTTCCCCCAATAAATCTTTTGTTACCGTATCAAATGAAACTTTAAAATCGTATTTTTTAAACGTTTCTAACAGCATCCAACCAGACAGTGTCATTAATATCATCGTTAATACAATGACGAATATCCTCCAGTTAGTCCAAGCTCCAACACCAGCACTAGGTAAACCTAGCATACCAGCACCTACGCAGACACTTGCAATAATGCAAGAGCCGCCAATTAAAGATGGTTGTTTTTTCATGGATAAAGTCCTAGAAAATAAAAAAAGGGAAGCATAAGCTTCCCAAACTAGTCGAATTTATTTCACTTCTTCTAAACGCGCTGTAAAGTGACGCAATACTGCTGGTTCATAAGTGAGATATAAACCTTTCACTGTATGGGTGTTCTCAAGCACATCTTTAAAGGCATCAACAATATAATCACAATGAGATTTAGTTATCGTCATACGCGGGATAGTCAAACGTAATAATTCCATTGGCGCTTCAATTTGTTTTCCACTGGCGTCTCGACCCAGTAGTAGTGACCCAATTTCTACTGCGCGAATTCCGCCAAGCTCGTATAACTTACAAGCCAGAGCATGAGCGGGGAACTGTTCTCCAGGGATATGAGGTAATAAACGACCCGCATCAACGAATACAGCATGGCCTCCTGCAGTTTGGCAAGGCACTCCTATTTTTTCTAATTCATTTGCTAGATAAGCAATTTGGCTGATGCGGTAAGCCAGATAATCTTGATCTTGACCATCATATAAACCTCTGGCTAATTCTTCGATAGCTTGACCAGATAAGCCTCCATAAGTAGGGAACCCTTCCATAGGAACACAACGAGATCGACACTCAGTAAATTCGGCCAGATAAGTGTCATCTTTAACGCACAGCAAGCCACCAATTCGAACCATTGCATCTTTCTTAGCTGACATTGCTAACATATCAGCGTACTGGTACATCTCTTTAATAATTTCAGCGATAGATTTATCTTGATAACCTTTTTCACGCTGTTGAATAAAGTACGCATTTTCGCAAAAGCGAGCTGAATCCATAATGACAGGAATATCAAAACGTTGTGCCACTTCATAAACTGATTTCAGGTTTGCCATTGAAACAGGTTGCCCACCTGCAGAGTTATTTGTGATTGTCGATATGATGGTATAAACGTTTTCTGGTCCTTTTTGTTCAATAGTTGTAACTAGCTTATCGATATCAAAATTACCTTTGAACGGATGATAAGTCCCCGTATCCATACATTCATCAACCACAACATTTATAGGTGTTGCACCATTAATTTGTGTATGACCCTGAGTTGTATCAAAGTGCCAATTTGATATAGAAACGGGATCTGTCATTCCTTTTTCACGTTTACGTTTTTCAATAAGAGTTGGGATAATTAACTGCTCAGCACCACGACCTTGGTGAGTCGGTATAGTGTGTTGATAATCAAAAATATCTTCAACTGCTGCTGATAATTTATAATAAGATTTTGAACCAGCGTAAGCTTCATCACCTAACATTCCAGCAGACAGCATTGTGTTAGTTATAGCCCCAGTACCGGAATCGGTTAATAAATCAATAAATACATCTTCCGATCTCAATGCGAATGGGTTCATTCCAGATACTTTAATAGCTTGTTGGCGCTCTTCTAATGTTTTTAAAACAATAGGCTCAACAACACGAATACGGAATGGCTCTGGTAAATGTTTTATATTACTCATAATAGTACCTTTAATTAATTTTGGCATTAGCAGTCAGACACTGTTAAAAATAACAATGCTAATAATTTTAAATGATTTATTTTTTAGTTATTACTTAATAAAATAAAAACCAACGACTCTAAAAATAGAACTTGAGCATAGTTTAATTTAAATATTAATTAAGAAATGACAATTTAATATGAATATTTTTGGAGTGTTATTCTGATGAAAGAAAAAAGGAAAGTTGATGATCAACGTTGTACCATGCTAAAAGGGAAAGTAATGGATATGAATGCCATTTAAGATATAGACTCATCTTTGTACTCCCCTGTAAACCGACGTACCAAACAATGACGAAGAGTATCTTATAACTTAAATTCTAACTCCACATCGGTTATCGATAAGTGTGAGCAAAACATAGAATAATAATAAATATAAAGTTAAAATCACAATATGCGTCTCAAAAATTAAGTATCAAAACACCTATAAAAAAAACAAAACCAATCTAAGGAAAATTTAAGAAACTATTAATTAAATATAATAAAAATTATATTTAAAATAAATAGTTCATATCATTGATATAAATAAGGGATACTATTTATTAAACATATAAATAAAATGGGACATCAACTCACTTCTACTCTATTGCGACCCAATGCTTTAGCTTTATATAAAGCATCGTCAGCTCTTTTTATGAGATCGCTGGCTTTTTCTCCGTGCTTATATTGGGCAACACCAAAACTTACCGTGATTGAGTGTGATTCTAAAAAAGGAAATTCTTGTACTATCTTACGAAAGTTCTCCGCAACAAGGGCAGCCTGCTCACAATTTTGTCTGGGCAACAGTACTAAAAATTCTTCTCCTCCCCATCGACCAATTACATCTGACTTACGAAAAGAGTTCCTAAACAAAATAGCCAAAGATTTAAGAACATCGTCTCCGATTAAATGCCCATAGTTATCATTGATCTCTTTGAAATAATCAATATCAATCAGTAGGATAGAAAATGAATACAGATACCTCTGTTCCATGTTAATTTCTCTCTCTATCACGTCATCCAATCTAATTCGATTCGCCAACCCAGTAAGACTGTCGCTACGAATACCGATATAAGAGCTTTTCAACGCAAACAACATCTGTTGAAAAGAATAAGCGAGTGAATGTATCTCGTTTTTACTTGCGTCGGAAGGCCTCATATTGAAAGGAAGTTTTTGGAAAGAATTAAGCATTTTATCTATTCGTTTCTCTTTCGCTTCAAAACTAGAGCTCACCTCTTCTTCTTTACTTAGTTGCATTGTATTTTGCAGTTGTTGAATAGGACTCATAACAAAGCGAACTAATATGCTATTAATTAACCATAAAAGAATGATCGATAAAGAGAGAATTGAAGCGAAAAAAATAAGAATAATATTATTCGTTTGTTTTTGAATTTGCGCGATAGAGTACTCTATGTTCCAAAAGCCAACTCGTTCTCCATAAGCAATAATTGAGCTGTCGAAACGTAGAATACTGCGTTTATTGCTTTTACCGAGCTCCATCATCGTGGTGGAAGAGAGCGTCAACAATGTTTTATCATCGAGATCTTGGCGGAATTGGTTATCGGAACTAACGAGAAACTGTCCAGAATCATCATAAACACTAATAGCGAGAATATTAATATTCTCCGAGTCTATTATTGATGTTAATGAATCCTGAATAGCAAGAGTTTGATTAGAAAAAATTTCATTGCCGATGGATGCACTATGTTGTGTAGTCAGTTCTTGTAGAGAGGTTTGAATATCTTTAATGACTATATTACGCCGCACATTTTCATACAGAATGAGTATGCTTCCAAACACAATCGCCACCACAACTAACGTTACAATTATTGTGATATTGATTCTATACCGTATACTCCTGTCATTATTCATAAGGAATAGTTTAGCCTTGATCTGGTTTTATCGTAGCGACTATGTTGGTTTTACCATCGGTTATTTTAATCATTAACATCTGCTTTATAGCGTCTCCATTCTGATCAAATGTAATATCGCCAGTAACTCCTTTATAATCTGTTGTTGCTGCAAGTTCATCACGTATTGCTTTACGATCTAAAGAATTGGCACGTTTAATTGCAGCAAATAATATCATTGCTGCATCGTACCCACCGGCAACATAATCGGTAATTTCATAATTAATGCTGTAACGTTCTACAAAATCTTGCGCTTCTTTTGTTTCTAGATTTTTATTCCAATGAGATGAATAATAACCTTCTTCTAAATCTTGTCCTCCGTAAGCGATAAACTCTTTATAAGACCAAGTATCTCCACCCATCATCTTAGCTTTTATTCCCATTTTACGAGCCTGTTTAACTATATAACCACTTTCACCATAGCCAGGAATAAATAACAAATCAGGCTTTAAATCTTTCACTCGCTCTAACTCTGTTGTTAAATCTGTTTGTTGAGTTTTGTAGTTATATATTGCGACCACTTCTCCTCCCATTTTTTGGAAGTCATTTTGGAAAACTTCAGCAAGACCAATACTATAATCGCTTTTTATGTTCTGTAAAATAACAGCACGTTGGCTGTTTAAATGATTCGCTGCAAAGTTCGCTAGTATTTTTCCTTGCCAAGTATCGGACACACAAGCTCGAAAAATATAGTCACCTATTTTAGTTAGCTTCGGATTGGTAGAATCTGGTGAGATCATCGGCACTTGCATTTTTTGTAAGTACGGAGCGATAGCTAATGAGTGAGTACTCCACGAAGCGCCAATAACAGCAACAACATTATCTTTAACTGCTTGTTTTGCTGCTAATAAACTTTGTATAGCAGTACTATGATTATCGTATTCTAGGAGTCGGACTTTTTTGCCAAGTATTCCTCCTTTATTGTTTATCTCATCAACAGCAAACCGTACTGCCTGAAAAAGCACCAAGTTTTCTTCTGCAGCTTCTCCTGTCTTAGCAAAAATAGCCCCAATCTTTATTTCATCAGCGGCTTGAACTGCAGGAAATGGATAACCAACTGAAAATATAAACAATAATGTTAAAAATCTAATCAAAATATGGTCTCTAAAAACTCATCTATCGCTTCAAGCTAGCATACTGTAACCGGTTTTACCAACACCATAATAAGCTTTGTACATAACCGAATATAGAATGACAAAAAAGCCAATAGACTAAATAAATCTATTGGCTTTTCAAAGACAGTATTTTTCAAAAACAATGCTTGTTCAAAGACAGTGCTTGTTCAAAACCAGTGCTTGTGAAATATTAATCGTTGCGGTTATCTTGAGCTTCAAACTGATAGCCAACATTAACGATAGCGCGATAAGAAGTTTCACCACGTGCTTCAGAGAATTCTTCAATAGTCACAACCGTATCACCTAATGTGATGTTAGATACAAAATTATCGCCAATAGGTGATAATTTGAAACGAAGCTCTGAATTGCTCGCTGATTCTAATGTTTCTACATAATCAAAACCTGCTTCATAAGCAGCGGCTTTAGAATCGAAGCCTTCTGTTGCGATATTTCTTTCACTGTAGATGGTTTGAACACCAGCAAATGCGGTTGCACTCATTAATAAAGTTGTCGCTAAAACTGTTAATTTTTTCATTTTATTCTACCTTTAAATTCTTGATTAAATATGAGTGTTTAATTATTGGGATACGCCCCTGTTCTCACTCGACGAAGCCATTATTACCTATTTTTTCGTGATGGACATCACAAGAATTTGCCATTCATTATGGAATATTTAGCACCAATAAAATGAAATTTTTTCTGACATGCTGTTTAGCCAACTTTTAATGATGGCATAAAGTCATTTAATTATTACCTTCTATTGTTGATTTTGTAGCAACAGTGAAATGCTGACATTGTGCTAGCCGATTGAGTTTAAAAGCCTTACCATTCATTATCTAGTCGCTCTAAGCCTATATCACCACCGAGAATACCTGCATGTTACGAAAAATTATTGCTCATACGCTACCACTAACTTTGGGCGTACTATCACTCATGCTAGTTCAACTTGTTGATAGTATTTTTATTGGACGACTGGGTATTGATGCACTGACGGCACAAGGTATAACTATACCATTTCACACTTTATTTATTGGTATACAGGTAGGTATTGGGGTTGCTGCGACAAGTATTATCTCTCAGGCAGTTGGCTCAAAGAATAAACCATCAGCCACTAAAACCGCGACTATTGCGATTCTCAGTGGTGGTGTAGTTTTATCGCTACTAAGCATATTATTATGGATAAAACGTCCATTTTTTCACTCGTTGTTCGATAATTTCGATAACGACACTATTAGCAATCACTCTTTAGATAACGGTAATGTAATTAATGAATTACTTAACCAATACTGGTCAGTTTGGTTAATTAGTGTTGTGCTTGGAGCACTAATGTATTTTATCTCTGCAATTTACCGAGCGAATGGTGAAACCAAAGCCCCTGGGTATTTTCTTGTTCTGGCTAGTTTGATAAACCTAATACTTGACCCACTTTTAATGTTTACTTTTGATATGGGAATAAAAGGCGCGGCACTCGCCTCTTCCGCCTCCTATATTATCTGTATTTTTATCATGATTATGAAAGTAAAAAAGAAAGGTTGGTTCTGTTTTTCTTTATTGGATCGTACCAGTATCGATTATTTCCGTAGTTTAATTAATATGGCCATTCCGACCGTTGCTAATCAAATTCTACCTTCGATTAGTGCGATGACGGTGACTTACTTAATCGCCCAATTAGGCGCAAGCAGTGTTGCATTTTGGACTTTGTTCTCTCGTATTGAGATGTTTGTTCTGGTACTTTCGCTCTCTTTAACTATGTCTGTGCCGCCTTTAGTTGGCCGATATATTGGTGAAACAAAAATCGAAAAAGTGACACAATTGGTCTTTAATGCTGCGAGTATTGTGGTTATTTATCACCTTATCATCGCCATAACATTAGCGATTTTCGCACCTTATATAGCTAATCTACTAACCACTGATACTCGTTTAAGTGACTCTCTATCTTACGCTTTAATTTTTGTTCCTTTAAGTTACGGGCCACTTGGACTCTGCATGCTTATCGTGTCGGTATTTAATGCATTATGTGAACCTAAAAAAGCCCTTATCTTGTCTTCATTACGTTTATTTGTATTTTATATTCCAGCAACATTTATTGGTGTATCTATGGGTAGTTTAGAAAACGTATTGTGGGCAGTATTTGTAGCTAACATATTGGCAGGTTCTACTGCGTGGTTTATGTTTTATCAACGAGCAAACCGATTAAAAAAACCAATTAATTACTGTACGGCTATCTGACTGGCAACTTATTATTAAGCTAAAACACTACCTTAGTTTTCTAACTATAAAAATTTCCAAATTTGTTCGATGCTATTAAACCAAACAAAGGTATCATAAGCGCACAATATTCATTGCGCAGGGTCCTATTTATGGATATGGCAACTCGGTTAGATTTATTTTTAGATGTTGTAAATCATGGTTCTTTTGCCAAAGCAGCAGATTTACGCAACCTAGATCGCTCCGTTTTATCGAAACAAATCAAGGTATTGGAAGATGATTTGGGAATTCGATTACTCAACCGTTCCACTCGTTCTCTTTCGTTAACCGATGCAGGAGCAGAAATTCTTAAGCAAGCTGAATCGGTACGAAATTTACTTGCTGATACACAGCGAATTGCTGAATCATATCATTCACAACCTAAGGGACAAATAAAGATTACCGGGCCTACACCATTTGGCTATCTATATTTAACCCAAGCGGTTAATAACTTTATGAAGAAATATCCAGATGTTCATATCAGTCTTCATTTAGACGACCGACGTTCGGATATAATTGGCGAACAATACGATATTGCTTTTCGAGTAGGAGTTTTATCTGATTCAAACCTCATCGCTAAAAAAATCGCCAACAATCCTATCGCTATTTTGGCTTCTCAAGCTTTTATTGAAAAATATGGCGAACCGCAAACGCCAGAAGAACTAATGCAACTTCCCGCGATTATTTATAATAATGGCGAAGTTACACGCAATAAAATTGATTTTTGCCAGTCGCCTGGTTGTGAAACCATGGATACTTATACGATGAAAGGTAAGTATAAAGTAAATCAAGCTAGAGCAATTTTGTCTGCTGCTCAAGCAGGGGTTGGGTATGCTGTTGTGCCATTATTTACTTTGGAAAAGAACATAAAAGAATTAGGCCTTATTCCCTTACTAACGCACTATAGAATGCCTAAGACTTACGGGCAAATTCATGCAATATACCCACATAGAAATCAAACACCTATCGTAAAATTATTCATAGAATCGGTACAAGAAATCATTGGTACTCCGCCAATTTGGGAAAACTATATTGATGATTATGCTTCAATGTACAAATGATGATGGAGCGTTCTAAAAATAACTACATTAAAGACCAGCGACACTCAGTCATTAACGTTAAGTTAATTCTGTACTTTAGACACAACGGATTAGCATCAGCGGTAGTCCGTTGTGTCGGCAATAGTTCGTCTCTTAGACAGTAATCTATGTTTCAAATAACAGTCGGTTTTACACCGACATGCCTCTATTTAGTCACAATGAACTACTTCACGTAAAACTCAATACGAATATACTTATCATCTTCATACAATATCTGATAATTGAATATCGGAGAACTAAATGCGCCCTCTAAAAACGATGAACGCTTGGCCTTCGGTAGTTTGGCTAGAAACTCAATAGGTAACAAAAACCTACCAGCATCCGAGAAGTGGCTATTTAAATCGTTAGATAAAACCGCGATAAATATGTCGTTGTAATCTAAATCCAGCTCTTGTGCAGTAGAAAGCATAACGGTTAAGCCTAAATTACGCTCCATTCTTCTGATTAAAAGCAGATACTCTTCAAGATGAGTGGGTTGAGAATCGGCTTGATAATTAGCGAGTTCAGTAAAAATAGTCTCGAGATCAACATGATTTTTTTTAAACTGATTTAACAGCGTTTTTAACTTTTTCTTTAATCGTCTATAGCGACTGTTTTTGCTTTGCTTATTTAACCAACTTTGTAGTAAATCGTTCTTTTTCTGCGAAGACAGACGAACTTTAGCATCAAGTTGCTGAAATTCGATATAAAGAAGAGCACTCAATGCGAGTTCTTTTACTAAAATTCTTGATTTATCTTCAGGTGATAGGAGTACTTTCAATGCTTATACTTATTTTAGTCATGCCACTATACTAGCAGCTGTTTTACTGAGTTATAACAAAGGTATAGTAAAGATCTTGCTTACAATAAACAATCATCATTATTTAGCTATATCAATCATAATCGATGAATGATGTTGACGTATCTTATACTTTTAATAGTTGACTCAACAGAAATAATTACCAACTTAAACAGTTAATTATCAGTTAAACATGAGAATTTGGTGATAATTTTCAAATAATTGCTATTCAGATGATTACATAGCCGATTTTATCGCTAATATTATAAGCAGTGAAGAATATAAGGATTAAGACCATGACACAAACAAAGGATGCGGTTTCGGCAGACAATAACGACACTCAAGTTTCAGGACTATACGACCCTTTAACCGAACTTTACAACAAACCGTTATTCATTCAGGTTATGGAATCATTATTACGCATATCGATGCGTCAGCGCATGCCTGTATCTCTTGTTATCGCTTGCATTGATCATTACTCAGAATTAAGAGAAAAATACGGTTTGCCACAAGCCCATCATTTAATAAAAAGTGGTGCTGATACGATAAAGTCGTTATCAAGAGATAGTGATATTCTTGCGCACTTTGAAGAAAACCAGTTTGCTCTACTGTTATATAACTGCAACCAACAAAACGCGACTAAAGTAACAGAAAGACTGTGCTCTGAGATTGAAAGCAATTTATCAATTAATGATGAGAAAATAACATTCAATGTTGGTCTATCAACGTTCGGTGAGACAAACGACGGTAATAATAAAACAGCAAAACAAGTTGCTGAAGAACTTATCTCAGGTGCCTTACGAGATCTTAGTGTTCAAGAAAATACCGTGAGATAAGGAAAGACTACCAATAACCAGCATACTGGTGAATTAAGTAACTGTACCTTGACGAAACCGCTAAGTATTACTATGGTTTTATTAGTACTATGGTTTCATTAACACTATCGTTATACTCAACATGAGTTTTGTTAACCACATAACTCATGTTGAGTATAATGAAAAGCTAGCAACGTCAGAACAATCAACTAAAAAGGCGACCTGTCTTTTTTAGTTTGATTGTTTAAAATTGAATCGAACATAAAAAGTAATAGATCACTAAGTATTGATAACAAGTCAGTAGGTATTAAATTTCTTTGGAAGTGAGGTACTGGTTATGCTTAAGGATGTCATCGATCGAGTCAATCAAGCACGAATTAAAGCGCAAAACAATCCACATTTTCAACATTCGGCCAAACAACATGCTAAGGCGATCGAATCGCAAGAAGCCCCGTCTGATTCGCTAATAAACACAAACAATAAAAGCAAACCGAAATCGTTTTCTGACGTGTATAAACCTTATTTTGAGACTGACACACAACATTAGACCTCCCCTTTGTCAGTCTATGGGTTGGCGTTGTCTAACCCATTTTTTTGCCTCTTAATCTGTTTCGAATTCTCAATATAGATAGGGTGGTAAAGTGATACGAACAATATTTAACGCAACAGCGTCATTTCACAATTGATGTTTGGAGAGCGTTAAACACATAATATGTTGTGGCCCAGCATTCCCTTCTAAATAGAGGCCTTCTTGTTCTATGAAGCCTCCTCTAAGGTAGCAGTTTTTGGCATTTATATTTTTACAATTAACTGTTAAATAAATATTTGATTTATCTGGATAAGTTGATAAGAGATAATGACCTAAAGCTAAAATAGCAGCGCTTCCATATCCCATAGCTTGAAAGTCTCGTCCTATAAAATAACCACGTAAGCCCAAACTATCGTGCTGAGCAAACTGATATTGTTCGCTGTAAACCGTATCAATCAAAAAGAAACCGACTACTCTTTCTTTAACTACGATCACGTGAGGGTGAATCGAACCATTAACATTGGCTAGAATATCGTCTAAGCGGCCAACAAACTTCACTTGCTGTTCGGTAACACTAAGTGCATCAAGTTGTTCTGTATGTTCTAATTTCAGTTTTTCAATCGTGATCACAGGTACTATTTACCCTTAAATAGAAAAGTTATTTATTGTTGAGCATAACAATAATTTGATAAATATCCCCTTAATAAATTAAATTTTAAAGTGACTATTTTTATCAAAGATGCTTGATATAACTTTTTTCTTGTTCATCCATCAATTCAAAACCAACCTTAAGTAAGTACTCTTCATGATTCGCTATAGTTGCGTGAGCTTTTAGAGTTTTTACCCCTCTATTTTTGATGACTTCAGGGTTCGATTGATAATAATAATCTGCCAACTTAAAATCACGATACTCTGGTGTTACATAATCAACCAGAACCAGCAATTCTCCTTCCGTATTCAGATTTCCTACTAGCACACCCGCAATATTGTTATTTCTTAACATATAAAACGCAGTATCTGCCATTTTTAGTTTTTCTAATGATGCTTGTTGCTCAATTTCATTCTTGTAAGTAGAAATAAAGTAATCAAAATATTCCGAATTAACCACTGCACTAATTAAGGTAAATTGTTCTTTGGTTGTTTTTATTTTCCATAAAAAATAAACATTAATTCCAGCGATCCCTATGTTCATAAACATAGTTGGATAAGAATCTATAAAATATGCAAATAGTGCAAATAAGACGCAGCCTATAAAATTGATGACTCTGAGCTTGATAATCGACGTCATCGTCAACGAAACTAACACAACTAAAGAGGCTAAATAGCCAAACCATTCTATCCAGTCAAAATTCATTCTTCATACCTTACCTATCTGTTTTCGTTGCGAACATAATGTTTTAAAAAACACATAATTTATCAACATCTTCTTTAATGAACATAGCATTTCTAATCAACATTGAGTTAACAACCTACTTAAACACAGGTAATAACTGTAGCCAACATCATCAATTCAACAACTTCTGTCTATTTAAATGAATTACCTAACACGTTATATCGGCATTAATCTACGTAAAAATTTTGATTGATACCGTACGAATAACTACTAAACTAATGAATATAATCTAACTCAGTAATTAATTTTTATAATGAATACCGCCACTTCACTCGTTGTAACCCTTTTTAGTTTTTTTGCCATTCAGGCTCATGCGATGACAAAAATAGAAAGTCCTCACTGCCCGGTGGGCTGCCCAGAAATTCAAATTGATGGTAACAGTATGATATTTGAACGTCTGTATGCTTTATCTCATAACCCAACGACTAAATTTGCAGATTGGGTCGCCTATGAAGTTGATGTGCAGAATTTTGGAACACACACCAATCGAAATTGGAGCAATCAACCTTTGTTATCCGAAGAGGAAAGACTAGAGGAAAAAGATTACAAAAACGCTTATAAGCAATTAAAAACCGATAGAGGGCATCAAGTTCCATTGGCTAGCTTTACGGGTAATAAGTATTGGTATACCTTGAATTACCTGAGTAATATAACACCGCAATCAAGCCTTCTAAACCAAAATGCATGGCAAGAGCTAGAATCGAGAGTGAGAGAAAAGGCGCAGTTTCGCGATTCATTATTTGTGATAAGTGGTCCTATTTATTCTGATGACTCAATGACTCTTCCAGCAGCCGATGAACCTCATAAGGTACCGTCTGCTTACTATAAAATAGTCTATAAACCGAATAAAAACTTAACTGAAGGAGCGGCAGCAGTGTTCGTTATGGCCCAAGATACGCCTAAAGATACCGATTTTTGTTCGACCAAAACTACGTTGAGTAATTTAAAACAGAAGCTGCCATATGCGCTACCAGAAACGCTAGTCGATAGTAATAAAACAGCACAACGTTTAGGTTGCGATTGACATATCACTGGCTTTATAAAATAGCTAACCCTCTGTAATTTATATAGTTTTAATAAAAATCAAGCCATCAGCGTAAATGATGGCTTAAACAGTATCTATCTTACTAATGCAATAAAACGGTTACGCTAGATGTTCATTAAAGAATGCTAACGTTCTCTCCCAAGCGAGCTCCGCTTCTTTTTCTACATATCGACCAGTGGAATCATTATGGAAACCATGATTCGCTCCAGTGTAGATATGAGCCATATAATCAGCTTTATTGGCCTTCAACACTTTCTCATATTCCGGCCAAGTAGCATTAACTCTTTTGTCGAGTTCCGCAAACTGCAGTAATAACGGTCCTTTTACGTTCTCTTGAATAGTGTCTGCCGCGGGAGTGCCATAAAATGGCACGCCAGCATCGAGTTGATCAGGAATGGTCGCAGCCAACATATTAACGACATATCCACCATAACAAAAACCAACCGCACCTAATTTACCCGAGCTAAGCTCATGCGACTTCAAAAATTGTGCTGCGGCAATAAAATCTTCTTCTAGTTTTCTTTTATCCATACTTTTTTGCATGACCCGACCGGCATCATCATTACCCGGATAACCGCCTAGTGGATAAAGGCCATCTGGAGCAAAAGCAATAAAGCCTTTCGCTGCCAATCTTCGTGCTACATCTTCAATATATGGGTTAAGGCCACGATTTTCATGTACAACCAGCACTACCGGAGCCGTACCTTCTAACCCTTTAGGTACAACAAGGTACCCTTGACAATCGCCGTGTCCTTTAGGAGAAGAAAAGTTAACATAGGAACCAGTGATCAAGGGATCATTAAAAGAAATTTGTTCTGCATTTGCATAGTTAGGTAACAAAGCACTGGTTAATACTGTCATAGTAAAGCCAAGTGCCACTAATCCTCCAAGACGTGACATAAACTCTCTACGATCAATTAAGCCATGTGCATACTCGTCATACCAATCAAACGCTTCTTGAGGTATTGGTCTTGAAACAGTCTGATCATTTTTTACTGCATTTAATGTATCCATACTCACTTGTCTCCCTTTATGGAATATTGACTTATTTAACTGTAGTACGTTAATTAACATCGGATGGATCATTTTTTTAACAATTTTAGCTTACAATTAATATTACAATGAGAATTATTTACATTACTTTACATTTTGACGATTAGAAATTTGGCATTAGCCCGAACAAGTTCATTGCCGTTACAATAAATATGGCTCACTAATTTTTGCATACCTCTACGTTCAGAAAGTATAGAAGCATCAACCAGAAGTGTTTGATTTATAGGCACAGGGCGAATAAATCTAACCGTTAATTCAGCCGTCATAGCTTGTATATTTTGCGCAAATAAACATTGCGTCATAGCGCCATCAACTAAAGTACTAATAATTCCACCATGTAATTGGTTTTCATATCCCTGGTATGACTCACCCAGCTTTATTTTGGCTGAAACCCGAGTGTTATCATGACGAATAAACTGCATTTTTAATGACATTGGATTCAAATTCGACTCACTACATACAATGCAATGGCGATGACTTTCTGGTTTGATAATTTTCATTTTTTGTCTTCATTATTGCTGTCTAATTAAAGGTAATTCCTTCCGTTATTTATAGCATATGCCAAAAACTTTAACCATAACATTATTGGCATATGCTAATAATTAAAGTATAGTGACAATGAAACTCAGTTAAGGAGACATTATGGCCAGACCCAAAAAATGCCGACGCATTTGTGGGCGACCAGCACACAGCTGCTTTAAACCCAATGGCATACCACTTAAAAGCTTAAAAAAGGTTGAAATACTAGCTGAAGAGTTTGAAGCGATACGACTAGCTGACTACGAAAACATGAGTCAACAAGAAGCAGCAGACCAAATGGGAGTTTCAAGGCAGACTTTTGGCAACATCATTAATCGAGCAAGATTTAAAGTTGCTTCTGGTCTAATAGAAGGTAATGCACTTGTTCTTGATGATAAGGAGTCTGAACAATGATCTACGCCATTCCACACAGCAGAGATTGCGTCGCTAACCACTTTATGAAAGCGAAACAGTTTGTGTTTTTAAATGAACAAAGCCAATTTATCAAAAATATAGACAACCCTGCAGCAGAAGCAGGATGTTCTTGCCATGAAAAGAAGGCAACAATATCACGACTTAAAGAAATGCAGACTGATGCGATTATTGTACGAAATATTGGAGAACGAGCTCTAGGAAAATTACTAAAATCAGGGATTCGTGTTTTTAAGCTAACGCAAAAAACATCGATATCAATGGCGCTTAACAGCCCGATGATTGAGTTAACCAGCGCTTCTTCTGGTCGTCCATCCCAGAATCACTTGAAAAAAGGAAAGTGTTCTGGTCATTCTGGTGGATGCTGTGGTCAACATGAGAAGAAAGAGACATTGATGGGCTCCATTTCATCACTTTCTCCACTCAAAAAACGCTAGGTGAGATAATGGCCACTATATTTATTACTTTTGGTGTATTTCTTATTGTTATCTTGTTGATGGCAATAGGCGTTATTTTGAATAAAAAGACGATACAAGGAAGTTGCGGCGGTTTGAATAATGTCGGTGTGGAAAAAGTTTGTAACTGTGAAGAAGTATGTGACGAACATAAGCTATATCAGATTTCTGAGCCAAGCGAGAGATAGACTAACACCAACAAAAAAGGCTTTAGTTGGTCACTAAAGCTTTTTAAATACATTACATTTATTAATGTGAGAATTAAGCTGTCGCTTGTTCACCAACAGGTGCTTCTGCTTTAGTTCTACCGATTACAGGTTTTCCTACCGGCATGACTTCACGACCAAACTCTGCATTAAGAACTTGCGCCATAGCGAAGTAGATAGCACTAGCGCCAACAAAAATGCCTTCGAAACCAGCAATCGTTCCAATAAAATGGCTGCCAGTAAAATCACGGAGTGCAAGTAGAGCAAATAGAATGGTTAACGAACCGAAAACCACTTGCTTAGCTGTAGGGTAACAAAGTGAACCAACAAACATAAAGCCAGTGAAGATAGCCCATAATGTTAGATACCATCCCATAAATCCTTCAGGGCTAGCCGTTAAACCCATTTCAGGCATCACAATCAAACCAACTAACGTAAGCCAAAATAGGCCATAAGAAGTGAACGCGGTAGTACCAAACGTATCACCTCGTTTAAAGCACATGATACCAACGATTACTTGGCCAAGACCACCATAGAAAATACCCATAGCAAGGATCATTGAATCAATTGGGAAAAAACCTGCATTGTGGATATTCAATAGAATAGTTGTCATACCGAAGCCCATTAAACCTAATGGTGCTGGGTTAGCTAATTTTGTAGACATGTGGTCTTAACCTTATCAAAAATAGTTTAAAAAATTACAAATAGTTGAAGTCGGCGCATGTTAGATGAAATATTGTTCAGGTTCAACTGTTATTCGACTTAAAAACCAATAACGTCAATTATTCTGATAAAAAAAAGCCAGCATTTTCATGCTGACTTTAAAGTCGTCTGTAAAACAGAAATAATTACGCGTTTATTCCCACTCTATCGTTGCTGGCGGTTTACCTGATATGTCATAAACAACACGAGATATACCATCCACTTCATTAATGATGCGGTTAGATACTTTACCTAAGAAATCGTAAGGTAAATGTGCCCAATGCGCGGTCATAAAGTCGATTGTTTCAACCGCTCGAAGCGAAACCACCCAGTCGTATTTACGTCCATCACCCATAACACCGACAGAACGTACAGGAAGGAAAACGGTAAAGGCTTGAGATACTTTATTGTAAAGATCGGCTTCATGAAGTTCTTCAATAAAGATAGCATCGGCACGACGTAGAAGATCGCAATACTCTTTCTTAATTTCACCAAGCACACGAACACCTAAACCAGGTCCAGGGAAAGGATGACGGTATAGCATGTTGTAAGGAAGACCAAGTTCTAAACCAATTTTACGTACTTCATCTTTAAACAATTCTCGTAATGGTTCAACTAGGCCCATTTCCATGTCATCTGGAAGACCACCAACATTATGGTGCGATTTAATCACATGCGCTTTGCCAGTTTTAGAAGCGGCAGATTCAATAACATCAGGGTAAATAGTCCCTTGCGCTAGCCATTTCGCGTTTTTCAATTTCTTCGATTCTTCATCAAATACATTGATAAATTCATGACCGATAATTTTGCGTTTTTTCTCAGGATCAACTTCACCAGCTAACGCACTAAGGAAACGTTCTTCTGCTTCAATTTTGATGATATTTAATCCGAAATGATCACCAAACATTTCCATAACTTGCTGACCTTCATTGAGGCGTAACAAACCATTGTCAACAAACACACACGTTAATTTATCGCCTACAGCACGCTGAACCAACATAGCAACAACAGAAGAATCAACGCCTCCAGACAATGCTAAGATGATTTCATCATCTCCGACCTGTTCTTTAATTTGTGCAACCGCATTATCAATAATAGATTGAGGTGTCCAAAGTTTTTCACAGCCACATATGTTAAGAACAAAATTCTCTAACATACGTAACCCTTGACGAGTATGAGTAACTTCTGGATGAAACTGAACACCGTAGAATTTCTTCTCTTCATTTGCCATTGCAGCAAATGGGCAAGTATCCGTTTCTGCAACTTTGGCAAAATCTGATGGAATAGCGACAACTTTATCACCGTGGCTCATCCATACATCTAATAACGGGGCGCCATCTTCCGCAATCGCATCTTCAATATTTTTGAATAACTCACAGTCATCAATAACTTTAACTTGCGCGTAACCAAACTCACGCTCGTCAGAACCTGCAACATTACCGCCCAGCTGCTCGGACATGGTTTGCATGCCGTAGCAAACACCAAATACTGGCACGCCAGCTTCAAACACATACTGAGGCGCTCTTGGAGAGTTTGCCTCTGTTACACTTTCTGGACCACCAGAAAGAATAATACCATTTGGAGCGAACTCACGGATATCCGCTTCATCTACGTCCCAGCTCCATAACTCACAGTAAACGCCAATTTCACGAATACGACGAGCAATAAGCTGTGTATATTGAGAACCAAAATCTAAGATCAAAATTCGTTGATCATGAATGTTTTTTGTCATTTTCTCTTCTCAAAATAGGTTAATGTCATAACTTATCGGTAAGTCATTTTTAAACAACAACAATACGATGGATATTCAATATTGTTGTTGAGCATTTAGCAAAAAATTAGCCTAAACGGTAATTTGGTGCTTCTTTAGTAATCTGTACATCATGGACATGAGATTCTTTCATGCCTGCGCCTGAGATTCGAACAAATTCGGCTTTGGTACGCATATCTTCAATGGTTGCAGACCCCGTTAAGCCCATACTTGAACGTAATCCACCCATTTGCTGATGAACAATCTCTTTTAAACGGCCTTTATAAGCAATACGTCCTTCAATACCTTCTGGTACCAATTTGTCGGCAGCGTTGTCCGTTTGGAAATAACGGTCAGATGAACCTTGTGACATTGCCCCTAATGAGCCCATGCCACGATACGATTTATACGAACGACCTTGATAAAGAATAATCTCGCCTGGTGCTTCTTCTGTTCCTGCGAACATCGACCCAACCATAACACAAGATGCACCAGCAACAATCGCTTTACAGATATCACCAGAAAAACGAATACCACCATCTGCAATCACTGGAATACCATATTGATCAGCGACTTCAACTGCATCAGAAATCGCGGTAACTTGAGGAACCCCTACACCAGTAACAATACGGGTTGTACAAATTGAACCAGGGCCAATTCCTACTTTAACCGCACTAACGCCAGCGTCAATAAGTGCTTTAGCACCTGCACCGGTGGCAACATTACCGCCTACAATTTCAAGGTCAGGATACGCTGCACGAGTTTCACGAATACGCTCAAGTACTCCTTCTGAATGGCCATGTGAGGAATCAATAAGTAGTACATCAACACCTGCTTCAACTAATGCTGCAACACGTTCTTCATTACCGGCACCAGCACCAATCGCAGCACCAACACGTAAACGACCTTTATCATCTTTACAAGCATTCGGTTTGCGTTCTGCTTTGTGAAAATCTTTAGCGGTAATCATTCCTGTTAACTGGAATGCATCATTTACTACTAATACTTTTTCAACTCGAGCTTTGTGCATTTGCTCTTGAACATCTTCAGGAGATGCGCCTTCTTTTACTGTGGCTAAACGAGCTTTTGGAGTCATTACTTGATCAACTGTTTTGGTCAAATCAGTAACAAAGCGAATATCTCGACCAGTAATAATACCGACTAATTCATTATTATCAGCTACGACAGGGTAACCTGCAAAGCCATTCTTTTCTGTTAGAGCAAGTACGTCAGCGATGGTATTGGTTGGTTTTACCGTAACAGGATGAGAAACCACACCTGCTTCGAAGATTTTAACCAAACGAACTTGTTCAGCTTGCTCTTCAATAGACATATTTTTGTGGATGAAACCGATACCGCCCTCTTGGGCTAAGGCTATAGCAAGCCGAGCTTCAGTAACGGTATCCATAGATGCCGATAGCATTGGAATATTCAGCGAAATATTTTTAGTTAACTTAGTGCGAAGGTCCGCTGTATTAGGAAGAACTGTTGAATGTGCAGGAACGAGTAATACATCGTCAAAGGTAAGTGCTTCTTTTGCTATTCGTAGCATTGCAATATCTCTCAACTATGGTTTAAAAAACCGAGGTTAAAACGAAAAATTCACCCTTATCGTTTCGCATAATAAGGATGAATCAAATTTGTATCTAAATTGATATTGCAGACGGATTATACGCAGGACGCAATCGTTTCGCTAGACATTTTTTTATTTTTTATTTGCATTACCCCCCTTGCTATGTATTATATTGGCGCTAATTTCCATAATCACGTTCTGTGGTATCACTTTGCCTTTACAAACTAACCAAAATATCTTTACCGTTTCCCGATTAAATGCAGAAGTTCGGCTATTGCTGGAAAATGAAATGGGCATCGTTTGGTTAGTTGGTGAAATATCCAATTTTTCGGCACCCGTTTCGGGACACTGGTACTTAACACTTAAAGATTCTAGGGCACAAGTAAAATGCGCCATGTTTCGTGGCAATAATCGTCGAGTAACCTTCAAGCCTTGCAACGGTAATCAAGTATTAGTTAAAGCTCGCCTGTCACTTTATGAGCCTCGTGGCGATTATCAGCTAATAATTGATAGTATGCAGCCTGAGGGTGATGGTCGACTGCAGCAAGAATTTGAAAAATTGAAAATGCAGCTAGCGGCGGAAGGTCTATTTGCACAATCGTTGAAAAAACCGCTACCGGAAAACCCTAAAACGGTTGGCATCATTACCTCTAAAACCGGTGCCGCGCTTTATGATATTCTTGATGTGCTAAAACGTCGAGACCCAAATTTACCAATTATTATTTATCCTACTACGGTTCAAGGTGAGTCTTCTGCGTTTGAAATAGCCCAAGCAATAGGACGAGCTAATTCGAGAGAGGAATGTGACGTACTGATAGTCGGTCGTGGCGGTGGTTCTTTAGAAGATCTTTGGTGCTTCAATCACGAAGTGCTAGCCCGAACTATTGCGGCGAGTAACATTCCTATTATTAGTGCGGTGGGACATGAAGTGGACGTTACCATTGCCGACTTTGTTGCAGATGTTCGCGCGCCAACACCTTCCGCAGCGGCTGAATTAGTTAGCAGAGATCAAAATCATAAACAACAGGCGATTTTATCTCGGACTAATCGCCTAATACACACAATGGAAACAGCATTGTCTAAAAGACAATACCAATTACAACAGTTAACACATAAGCTAGAAAAAAAGCATCCTAGCTACCATCTTCAGCTACAGAGTCAGCGATTAGATGATCTTGAATCTCGATTGATAAAAATAACGCAGCAGCAAATTAGCGCTAAACGATATCAGGTTGATAACTTAAATTATCGATTGCAACTGAATTCTCCGGATATGCAGTTGAACAAGCAACGCCACTCGTTAGCTCAAGCCGAGCAAAAACTTATTGATGCCATTAATAAAAAGATGATGATCTCTAAGCATAATTTAGCTCTTTATGCCGAAAAACTGGATACGGTTAGCCCTCTTGCTACACTTAAACGTGGGTATTCAATTAGTAAAGATGCATCAGGAAAAATAATCAACCATACTTCAGCGATTAAAAAAGGTGATCAAATGATTACTCAAGTGGCTGACGGTACTATTACGTCTACCGTTAATTAAATATCGAATTTACTTAACGGTCTTATAATGGCAACTAATTTTGCTGATGAAATTCAATTCGAACCGCAGACTTAGATTTCATTTCATTACAGGTATTACAAAAGTAACTCACTGAACCACAAGCTTGTAATTTTTCCAACTCAGCCTCACAGGTAGGGCAGAATGCGAGTTTACTATAGGTAATATTGCATTCTGTACATTGATAAGATCCTGCATCCCATTGTAATTCGCTATTACACGTTGGACATGAATTTTTAAACGTCATCTTGTCTACTCCAATTCTACTAATAACAGTACCGGTACTTCACTCTCTCAGGCCAAAGATGATCATCAGATCTTCCGCTTAATCAAATTTGATCAGCGATCTACCTAATTAAGAACATAAATATACACACAACCCGAAAGCATAAGTTACATATCCTGTTTTTGGATTTAATGCAGATTAATATTCTACCTCCACGGGGATAATGCTAAGATCTTAGAGCTTTAAAAAATAGATCGATTTCAAAGCTAAATCCAAATTCATTAAACAGTAACTTAATATAAAACAAAACATTTTGCATTGTTCCGCATAGAGTTAGTAATAAAAATGTATATTTAATAATAAAAAAGCGCCTAACTTGGGCGCTTTTTCTTATCTCTTTCTATTTTTCATCATTCCAACAACGCGACTTCTTTTACGCTCTTGTGACAATGTCATTTTATTTGTTTTGCCTTCAAACGGGTTATCACTATTTTGGAACTGGATACGAATTGGTGTCCCCATGATCTCTAATGAACGACGGTAGTAATTCATTAAATAACGTTTGTAAGAATCTGGTAACTCTTTAACTTGGTTGCCGTGAATTACGACAATAGGTGGGTTGTAGCCACCAGCATGGGCATATTTTAACTTAACCCGACGCCCACGAACTAAAGGTGGTTGGTGATCATCCGTTGCCATTTTCATAACACGAGTTAAAACCGATGTGCCTACTCGCGTTGTGGCTGACTTATATGCTTCTTGAACGGATTCAAACAGGTGACCAACACCTGTACCATGCAACGCCGAAATAAAGTGAATACGGGCAAAATCAACAAAACCCAAGCGGCGATCTAACTCTTTCTTCACATGTTCTTTTATATCAGAGTCAAGGCCATCCCATTTATTGACTGCGATAACAATAGAACGCCCAGCATTAAGAGCAAAACCGAGTAAACTCAAATCTTGATCGGATATATTTTCACGTGCGTCTATAATTAGTAAAACAACATTAGCATCTTCGACTGCTTTTAATGTTTTAACGACAGAAAATTTTTCTACTGTTTCATTAATACGTTTGCGACGACGAACACCAGCCGTATCAATCAATACGTACTCTCGCTCATCACGCTTCATAGGAATGTAAATAGAATCACGAGTCGTACCCGGCATATCATAAACGACAACGCGCTCTTCACCCAAAATTCGGTTGGTTAAGGTAGACTTACCGACATTAGGACGACCGATAATCGCTAATTTTATGGGTTGATCTTGTAAACGCTTAAATTCTTGTTCTGCTTCTTCTTCGGTGTATTCGAGTTTATCTTCGTCGCCATCAACAACGTCTGTTAAATCTTCTATTTCACCTTTTTGTGTTTCTATCAGTGCTTCGGCAAAAGGATTTAATGCGCGCTCGATTAAGCTCGTTACACCTCGACCATGCGAAGCAGCGATTTGATACATATGCTCCATACCAAGTTGCCAAAATTCTGCACTGGCAGCGTCAGCATCAACTCCATCCACTTTGTTTACAACCAGCATTGCTGGTTTCTCTATTTTACGTAGATGATGTGCAATAGCTTCGTCTGAAACCGTTAGCCCTGCACGACCGTCGACCATGAATAGCACTACATCAGCTTCATCAATTGCCGCCAGAGATTGTTCTGCCATTTTGGTTTCAACACCTTCTTCAGTGCCGTCGATACCGCCGGTATCAATAACAATGAATTCATGCTCTCCAAGTTTAGCTTGTCCATATTTTCTATCACGAGTAAGCCCAGGAAAGTCGGCAACAAGCGCATCTCGTGTACGTGTTAATCGGTTAAACAAGGTAGACTTGCCTACATTTGGACGCCCAACAAGAGCAACAACAGGAATCATAACAACCTCTAGAAAAACATTTTATTATGTAGTTATAGGTAAATATTTCATCACTTACCTATAACTACACATAATAAAACAAAAAGTATTTATAGAAATACATTCAACTATTTCATTAAATACACTATTTACTTCAACAAAACGGCTCCTAACCGCAAAGTCAGGAGCCGACTGTGAATTCTATCACACTTTTTATAAATTGAGTTAAGAACTAGTCGATCTTTAACTTGCTTACTTTACCGTCTCGGGTAGTAATCAAATAACCATCTTCAACCTCAATAGGGCCAACCGCAAAACCACTATCATCAACCAATTGCTGCGAAATAAACTCACCTGAATCAGGATCTAACCAATGTAAATAACCTTCAGAGTCACCAAAAACCAAATACCCATCAATTATCGCTGGTGCAGTCAGCAATCGGTTTTCCAATAGCTTATTAGTCCAGATTTCCGTGCCACTACGAGCATCCACTGCGGCAATATGATCATTTTCAGTCACTAAAAACAGACGAAGTCCATCGGTAGCCATATCTAAAGATGACGAATAGTTTCTCTTCCAAGTGGCGGATCCCGAACGTAAATCAATAGCAACAAGCTGACCATTAAATCCAACGGTATATAACATACCGCCAAGGATGATAGGTGACGAATCAACATCGACTAACCTATCTATCTCGGTTGCGCCTTTCGGAATTCCAATAGGTTGCTGCCAAATAAGCTGCCCATTAGCAACTATAGCAGCAGCCAAACGACCATTTGCAGTTCCCCAGAATACCCCTCCAGAAACCGTTGATGGAGAGCTACTCCCTCTTAGCGTTAGGTTCGGAACTTCGGTACTAATAGTCCAAACCTGTTTACCAGTTTCAGCATCTAAAGCATCCAACATACCTCGACTGGTATGAACAAGAACCATATTATCTTCTGTGGTTGGTTTCGAGAGTACTTCCCCAACAACTTCTCGGCGCCATTTTACTTCACCCGTTTCTTCATCGAGTGCAATAACTTCACCGTTCTCTGAACCAATAAAAAGCTGACCATAAGAAGCGGTTAATCCACCAGACAAACGAGCAATGACATCATTTTCAAGATCGATTTTCCAAATCGTGTCGCCAGTTTGTGGGTCAAGAGCTTTGACTTCACCATCACGGCTTGCAACGAAAACCTTATCGTAAGCAAACACAGGTTGCAGTTTAGAGAAAAATTGCCCTGCGCCACTGCCAATACTAGCCGACCAATCTGAAGTCGGCACAAACTGGCTAGTAATGACTGGAACCGGTGCCATTATGACGGTATCTTCTTCACTAGAACATGCAGCAAGACCAGCAAGAATAAGTGAACTGAAGACGACTCGGCTAAGCATTTTCTTCATAGCTTCAGCCCTTATTTGGCAAGATCATCCAATTTAAATTGAATATCTTGACTAGCATCACTGGCCTGTTGCGCTTGCGTATACGCACTATAAGCACCTTCTTTATCACCTTTACGAAGGAGAATATCTCCTTTTAATTCGGCTACTCTTCCTGCCCATGCATTAGAATCTAACGAATCCAATGTAGAAATCGCATCATCAAATTGTTCATTTTGTGCCTGAATACGAGCAATTCGGAAGTTAATTAGAGGTGCGATAACGTTGTCTTTTGTATTCGCTTTCGCCCACTGTAACTGCTGTAATGCTTGCTCGAACTCACCAGCATCAACTTGTACTTTGGCCAATTGCAACGCAGCTAAAACGGCATATTCTGTATCGGCATTCGATTGAATGAATTGCTCAGCTTGCTGTTTTACAGCAACACCTTCAGTTGATAAACGCTCAATCACTTGAGCATAATCATTGGATACTGCTTCTTTTGCTTCAATAACTGAGTCTTGATAAAAACGCCAGCCAAACAATCCGCCAAGGCCTAAAACGCCGCCTAAAATAACGGCTTTTCCGTTCTCCTTCCACCAGTCTTTAATGGCTAGAACTTGATCTTCTTCACTATCGTACAATTCCACTTTTTATCCTCTTAAACCAAATCTTTTAGTTGAGACGCGACATCTGACTGGGAAACGGTGACTTGCTCTCCACCCGAGAGATTTTTTACCACTACGGTATTTTCTGCAACTTCATTTTCACCTAGAACCAACGCAATAGCTGCACCAACTTTGTCTGCACGCTTAAACTGTTTCTTAAAATTACCCCCACCGAAGTGAGTCATAATACGTAAACCAGGGACAATTTCTCGTAACTGTTCAGCTAAATTTATTCCAGCCACCATAGTACCTTCACCTGCGGTTACTAGGTAAACGTCGACACTACGGCGAACATCAGTCAACTTTAACGTATCAATAAGCAAAACAAGACGCTCTAACCCCATCGCAAAGCCCACTGCAGGTGTCGGTTTTCCGCCTAATTGTTCAACTAGACCATCGTATCGCCCCCCACCACAAACTGTCCCTTGAGAACCTAAGCTCTCCGTCACCCATTCAAACACGGTGCGGTTATAATAATCTAAACCTCGAACTAAACGTTCATTAACTTGGTATTCGATTCCCGCAGCATCGAGAAGTTCACATAAGCCAGAAAAATGTTGCACAGAATCATCATCTAAGAATGCAGATAGTTTAGGTGCATCACCTAATATAGCTTGTACTTCTGGATTTTTTGTATCTAAAACACGCAATGGGTTGGTGTACATACGACGCTTACAATCTGCATCCAATACATCTTCGTGTTGTTGTAGGTAAGCAACCAATGCATCTCGATAATTCGCTCTAGCATCAAGAGAACCAATTGAATTCAATTCCAATCTAACATGTTCTGCAATCCCTAACTCTCGCCAGAGACGTGCGGTCATCATGATCAATTCGGCATCCACGTCTGGCCCGTTGAGACCAAATACTTCAACGCCTACTTGATGAAATTGACGATAGCGACCTTTCTGTGGACGTTCATGCCTGAACATAGGTCCCATATACCAAAGGCGTTGCTCTTGGTTATATAGCAATCCATTTTCAATACCGGCTCTCACACAACCAGCGGTCCCTTCTGGACGTAAGGTTAAACTATCTCCATTTCTGTCTTCGAAGGTATACATCTCTTTTTCGACCACATCGGTTACTTCACCAATCGCTCGGCTAAACAGATGTGTTTGCTCAACGATAGGCATTCTTACTTCGTTATAACCGTACGCGCTGATAACTTGTTTCACTGTCCCTTCCACTTTTTGCCAAAGTGGAGAGTCAGTTGGGAGGCAGTCGTTCATGCCTCTAATTGCTTGAATTGTTTTAGCCACTGTTTATTACCGTAAATCGTTGAGATTAATTGCTATCAATATGTTGTACATCAATGCGCTTATCTGTGTCCAATATAGAGGCTTTAGCACGGATCTTCGCTTCTAAATTATCGATAAGATCATTATTATCTATACGCTCTTTAGTTCGTTTGCCATCTTCATAGAAAGCACTTTTTCTTGAGCCACCAGCCAAACCTAAATGAGACACTTCAGCTTCACCCGGTCCATTTACCACACAACCGATAAGAGAAACATCCATTGCGGTGGTCACATCTTCTAATCTTTGTTCAAGAGCATTAACCGTTGCTATAACGTCAAACTCTTGCCTAGAGCATGTAGGACAAGCAATAAAGTTGATTCCTCTGGAACGAATTCGCAAAGATTTAAGAATATCGAAACCAACTTTGATTTCTTCTATTGGATCGGCCGCTAGCGATATGCGTAACGTGTCACCAATGCCTTCTGAAAGTAGTAAACCTAATCCAACTGCAGATTTCACCGATCCAGCTCTGGCTCCGCCAGCTTCTGTAATGCCGAGATGTAATGGCTGATCAATTTTTTTCGCTAACAAACGATATGAATCGACCGCTAAAAAAACATCCGATGCTTTTACACTTACTTTAAACTGATCAAAATTGAGCCTATCGAGAATATCAACGTGACGCATTGCCGATTCGACTAATGCTTCTGGTGTTGGTTCTCGGTATTTCTCTTGAATATCTTTTTCAAGCGAACCGCCATTCACACCGATACGAATTGGGATATTTTTATCTCGTGCACAATCCACCACTGAACGGATTCGATTTTCATTGCCTATATTGCCGGGATTGATACGTAAACAATCGACACCGTATTCAGCGACTTTAAGGGCAATCCGATAGTCAAAATGAATGTCGGCGACGAGAGGGATTGAGACTTGCTGTTTTATTTGTCTAAACGCTTCAGCCGCATCCATTGTTGGTACAGAGACTCGAACAATATCAGCACCGACTGTTTTTAGTGCATTAATCTGAGCGACAGTTGCCTCGATATCGGTTGTGCGGGTGTTTGTCATCGACTGTACAGCAATAGGTGCACCGTCACCAATTGGGACATTGCCCACGTATATTCTTGTCGATGAGCGACGTTTAATAGGAGATTCGTGTTGCATATTAGCTTCTAGGTAAAGTGAATTTTGCTACTCGACCGGTATTATACTCAGAAAGGTCGACGGGTTCATTTTCAAATGTCATCGATACGCCTTCTGGCGCACCTAAAATAATTTTGTAAGGCGCTTGTCCTGCTAAATTGATCGTACTTCCTGCTTTTTTCACGCCTGTAGCAAGAGTTTTACCAGCGACGTCTTTTATTTCGACCCAGCAATCAGATGAAAATGATAAAAATAACGCATTGTCATTGTTTTCTACTGGTTCAGAAACCTCTTCTGTAGTGACCATGTCAGTTTCGACTGAATTCACTTGCTGGCTATCGGCTATGTTTATATCTGATTGCTCTGTTTCGAGTGAACTTTGATCTTGAGTAGGTACGACGGAATCGTCTTGCATATGGGTATTATCAGCGTCAAGTGCAGGCGTTATTGATTCAAATTGAGAGCGATCTGGTGAAGCGGGTTCGTTAGTATTGCTGTTGAGGTCTAAAGTAGGTGTATTTTCCTCTACGATAAGCTCTGCATTATCTGTGCTATCACTTTGCGACATTTCTGTCAAAGTATCCTGTTGATTCTGGTACCACCAAACCGATGAAATCCCAACAATAATAACAAAAATAATCCACGTTAATTTCATGATACGGCTATCATGTTTGGCTTTTTTTGTTTGACGAGAAAAGCTTTGCATTTTTTGCTCAGAATGTTGAGCTTCTTTCAAATCATTTAGTGAGGCAAGAACCTCTTTTTCATCTAATTGAACTGCTTTGGCATAAGAGCGTAGGTAACCTCGGGTAAAAGTTGCTACTTGGTCGAATTCGTAATTGTTGTTATCAATACTTTGTATAATTGATAATCTTAAACGTAAACGGTCGGCAATTTCTTCTTGCGATATGCCCAATTTTTCACGCTTAGAACGCAGCATGTCACCGGCTTGTATAGCCTGAGGCTTTTCTGTTAACTCTTCAGTTACATTGAGATCTTTTTCAGTAGTCATCAGTAATATTTAATCTAATTTTGTAGAGTTCGGATAACTTAACTCAAGTGCTAAAGCATACTGTTGTGCTTGTTCTTTATTGCCTACTTTATTCTCGATCTTGATAAGCAGGTGTAAGCTACTTGATTGAAAACCAAACTTCTCGTGAAATTCAACTAGTCGGACCCGAGCTTCATCGTATTCTTCTCTTTCTACCAACAGTTTTGACAATTGAATCAAAGAAAAATAACGCGCTGGGTCATAATCCAAACAACGTTTGAAATAAAATTCAGCGTCTGTTTTATTACCACTTTTAAGTGAACATATCGCTGCATTTTCTAAACTATCCACAATTTGATAGTTTAATGGTTGCTCAATTGCTCGGTTAAAAAACTTATCGGCTTGTACATATTGACCAAGACGACATAAGAATGCACCGTAATTATTGAGCAATTCACCGTTATTTGGAGACTCCCACATTGCATGATTATAAGCTTTATCGGCTAGTTCGTTTTCACCAACCAATTGATAATAATAAGCAATTGAATTTAATGAACGATAATAATTTGGTGCAAACTTAATCGCTAACTCAAGATTTTCTCTTGCCTTAAGCCTATTATTCGCCTGTAAATAATTCAATCCAAGAGCAATTCTGGCATCTGCTGCCTTGATATTATCAAACGTGCTAAGTGAATCATGCTCACTAACTGTAACACACCCCATCACTATGCAGGCAAGAAAAGTTACTACTATCCAATTAATCAATGGATATTCCCCTTAAAACACCTCGGGTCATATCCGATTTAAAGCTTATACTGCTATCAGATTGATTTTACCGAGATTGGTTCCCCTAACTGAGCTAGTTTTGTTCTTTTTGTTCTATCTATCACATCACCAACTAACTGACCACATGCTGCGTCAATGTCATCACCGCGAGTCTTACGTACTGTAACTGTATGTTCATACTCCATTAACGTTTTTTGGAAACGGTCAATACGTGAGTTACTTGGTTTTTTATATGGTGAACCAGGATAAGGGTTAAATGGAATCAAATTAATCTTACATGGCGTACCTTTCATTAATTCTGCGAGTTGTCTTGCATGTTGCATGTCGTCATTAACATGATCTAACAAAACATATTCGATGGTTACCTTACCTCTATTGGCATTCGACGAGGCGATATAACGATGAACAGAAGCAAGTAAGTCTTCAATGCTCCAACGATCATTAATTGGCATTATTTGACTTCGCAATTCGTCGGTTGGCGCGTGCAAGGAGATAGCCAAAGCAACATCTATTACACCTGTCATTTGATCCAGACCAGAAACAACGCCAGAGGTAGAGACTGTCACTCGACGCTTAGAAAGACCAAAACCTAAATCATCCAACATTATTTCCAACGCTGGTATTAAGTTTTTCATATTCAATAACGGCTCACCCATTCCCATCATAACCACATTGGTTATTGGACGCCGTCCCGTATCTTTTTGCAGACCGACTTCTCGAGCGGCTCTCCATATCTGACCAATAATTTCAGATACTTTTAAATTACGATTAAAACCTTGCTGCGCAGTTGAGCAAAATTTACAATCGAGTGCACAACCGACTTGTGAGGATACACACAATGTTGCACGGTCATCCTCTGGGATATAAACGGTTTCTACATCTTGATCCCCAACTCGCATGGCCCATTTTATTGTGCCATCAGAAGAGTGTTGCGCTTCAGCAACTTCAGGTGCTCGAACTTCTGCTACGCGCTGTAGTTTTTCACGTAACTTTTTATTTATATTGTTCATTTGTTCAAAGTCATCGATGCCAAAATGGTAGATCCATTTCATCACCTGCTCTGCTCTGAAGGCTTTTTCGCCAAGTTCTTCGACAAAATATCGACGCAGTCCTTTACGATCAAAATCCATTAAATTGACTTTTGCAGTAGTCATGTGACCTCTCAACAAGATAGGGAGTAAACAAAATAAATAAGGGCGCGAATTGTACAGCGTTTAATCAGGTACAACAAGGGAAGATAGTGACTAGATAAGTAAGGTATTGATTGTCAGTATACAGAACAGTCAATACCTCTTAATACTTCGAGTTAAATTTGAATTACAAGTGATACCCTATGGCTCACTGCGAGGGCAAATTTCCGATTCTGGAAAGAAAAATTCAATTTCACGAGCCGCGGATGTAGGGCTATCTGAACCATGAACAGAGTTGAAACGCATACTTAACGCATAATCGTTACGCAAAGTTCCACAGGCCGCATTTTCTGGGTTAGTTGTTCCCATGAGTTCCCTATAACGCTCTATGGCATTTTCACCTTCTAACACTTGAACCATTACTGGGCCAGAAGTCATGAATTCTTTTAAACCAGAAAAGAATTCTTTCCCTTCATGTTCCGCGTAAAAGCCACTTGCTTGTTCATCGGTTAAATGGAGCATTTTGGCTGCAATGATGTTTAATCCCGCTTTTTCGATACGATTATAAATTTCACCAATTAAATTACGCTTCACTGCATCAGGCTTAACAATGGAGAATGTTCTTTCTAGAGCCATAAAAATTCCTTTATTTCTATATTACATTGCTCATTATTTTAAAGGGGCAATGTGGATTATTGGATAACATTATATTGAGTATAATAAGTTACCTTATTATCCATGCTTATTTCATGTTACTTGCTATTTATAGTTACGTACTCTTCATAGCTACTTACTATTCAAAAGTACGTGCTATTGTGAATTACTTACTATTTTAGTTGCTTTGTTCAACAAGCAATCCAGCAAGAGTACGAACCCCCATACCGGTTGCACCTGCAGACCATTTGTCACTAGCAGTTTTACGGTATGTGCCTGCGCAATCAAAGTGCAACCATCCTTTTTTGTGATCTTTCACAAAATAAGATAAAAATGCAGCCGCTGTACTTGCTCCAGGAGAATAATCACCACTGCTAATATTGGATAGGTCGGCAAAATTAGACGGCAACATCGTTCTATGGAAATCAGCTAAAGGTAATGGCCATAAGCCTTCTTTTTCTTGCTTGGCACTTATTAGCGCTTTTTCAGCTAACTCATCATCAAATGACAATAGTGCATGGAAATCATTACCAAGTGCATTCTTTGCTGCACCAGTCAATGTAGCACAATCAATAATCACTTCTGGTTGCTGCTCGCTAGCATAAATAAGACCATCGGCCAAAACTAAACGACCTTCGGCATCGGTATTCATTATCTCAACGGTTGTACCGTTTTTATAAGTAATAACATCGCCTAATTTTAATGCTCGACCGGAAACCATATTTTCAGCACAACAGAGAATTAACTTAACGCGTTTGTTTAAACCACGAAGCATTGCTAAGCCTAATCCACCAGTAATGGTACCTGCTCCCCCCATATCGGCTTTCATTGACGTCATAAAGTTAGAGGGTTTTAAACTATAGCCTCCAGAGTCAAACGTAATACCTTTACCAACTAAGCAAGCAAATACTGGCGCATTATCATCACCTGTTGGGTTGTAATCAAGTTGCAACATTGCCGATGTTCTTTCTGACCCTCGACCAACAGCAAAAATACCAGTCCACCCTTCTGTAAGTAGATCTTTATCTTTTACAATACGGTAGGTGACATGTTCGGGCGCTAAAGATTTGATAAATTCACCCGCCATAGAAGCGAGTTGTCTTGGGGCAACCTCTTCTGCTGGTTTGTTAATAATATCTCGCACCCAATCAGTGGTTTTGATTCGAGCCGCTAGTTCATTTTCGGCTTGTTGCTCTAGTGCTTGCCATTCGATGTCAGCTTTATTTTTTGCAGAACGAAACCCTTGATAAAAAGACCAAATTTCTTCTAATCCCCAACCTTCACCGGCCAAGACAACTGATTTAATACCATTACCTTCAAGCTTTCTTGCTGCTTTTTGAATAACCCCTACATCATGCGAACCATCAAGATGAATAAATGCGCTATTTTCATTATATGATACAAGCGCTTTTTCACCCCATTGGGCAGCCGCTTGTTGCTTTGATATCTGAACTTGCATCTGGGTAGACATAATTTCTCCTAGCTTTTCTTAATTGCAGCTTTGTTTAAATTTTTGCTGCATTACCTTGATTGCTTGCACTTTATCTAAATTTGTCATGACTTCTAAACAATTACGACTAGATTTTTGAACGACTATGACAAGTCTTCTCTACTTTAGCAATTCGTAAAAGACTGCTAACGAATAATTAAACGGCAACAAATCAAAGTGAATTTGACACTATTAAAAACGAAATAGAAGGGCAAAGCCCTTCTATTAATGAAAATTTCATATGTGGTAACTATCAATAATAAAATGCTTACAGATAGTAAATTTACCATAAATAATCAAATAATTATAAATGATACGATTAATCCATCTCATCCATCCAGCATAAAATCACGGCTTCTAAGATCTTTTCATTTGATCGCAGTGGTTCATCATCAAACTCTTCTAAATTCGTTATCCACTGATGTAAATCTGTAAAACGTACTGTTTTGGGGTCTACATCAGGATATAAATCGCAAAGCTCTATAGCAATATCACGGGAGTCTGTCCATTTCATAACAATGTCCTTCTGGTTGCAATATTAGAGAATCTAATGATCTTCTGAAGCATGATTAAGAGTATATTTAGGTATCTCAACCACTAAATCTTCATCTGCCATTTTAGCTTGACAACCTAAGCGTGACTCAGGTTCTAATCCCCAAGCTTTATCAAGCATATCATCTTCCAGTTCATCACTCTCTTCAAGCGAATCAAAGCCTTCACGAATAACAATATGACACGTTGTACAAGCGCAAGATTTTTCACAAGCATGCTCAATAGCAATGCCATTTTTTAGAGCGACGTCTAAAACACTGTCTCCAGGGTTTGCTTCAAGTACCGCGCCATCAGGGCAAAGGTCTTTATGTGGTAACACAACTATCTTAGGCATAAATTTTCCTACTTTTAAAACAATACAACCGTCTAGGGTTAGAGATTTTCAACAGACTGGCCAGCTAATGCTCGACGAATTGAGATGTCCATTCGACGAGATGCAAAGTCCTGACTTGCTTTATCTGTATCCTTGATGCCTTGCTCAATTGCATCTGCATTATCACCATTTCGAAGCTCAATTAGAGCTTCAATAGCTTTGATTAGTGCTTTACTTTCTTCATCGGTTAAAAGTTCGTCACCATCAGCTTGCATCGCTGCAACTAAACCTTCTATTACTCGGTCGGCTTCAACCTTTTGCTCTGCTAATGATCTCGCTTGCATATCATCGCGAGCATGCGTCATAGAATCTCGCAACATGTTAGCAATTTCATCATCGCTTAACCCGTAAGATGGCTTAACCTGTATTTCTGCTTGTACTCCGGTGCTCTTTTCCATTGCAGTAACGGATAACAAACCATCAGCGTCGACTTGATAAGTAACTCGAATGTGAGCAGCACCAGCGGCCATCGGTGGAATACCTTTCAGAGAAAACTTAGCTAAAGAGCGGCAGTCATCAATCAATTCGCGTTCGCCTTGTGTAACATGAACAATCATGCCCGTTTGGCCATCTTTAAAAGTGGTAAACTCTTGAGCTTTTGCTACCGGAATTGTGGTATTACGTGAAATGATTTTTTCAACTAATCCCCCCATCGTTTCTATACCTAACGAAAGAGGAATTACGTCCAGTAACAACATTTCTGAATCAGGTTTATTGCCAACTAAAATATCGGCTTGAATCGCTGCACCAATGGCCACAACTTCATCCGGATTAATGCTGGTGAGGGGGGGGCGAGCAAAAAACTCACCTACCATTTCTCGGACGAATAAAGTACGAGTAGACCCTCCAACCATAACCACTTGTAGCACTTCATCTTGGTCTACTTGAGCATCTTTGAGTGCTCGGCGACAAGAGAGTAAAGTTTTTTTAACAAGCGGTTGTATTAGAGAGTTAAATTTTTCTCGAGTTAACCGGCATTGTTGATTGAAAACGGTCAATTCGACAGATTCAACCTCGGATAAGGCAATTTTTGCTTCTGTCGCAGCATCAAGTAAGGTTCGATTCTGTTCAGCTGATAATGGCGATTCTAATCCAAGTGATTGTTGCAAGTAATCAGCGACTAAATGGTCAAAATCATCACCACCTAAGGCAGAATCGCCACCGGTAGCCAGCACTTCAAAAACACCTTTAGATAAACGTAAAATAGAGATATCAAAGGTACCGCCACCGAGATCATAAACCGCAATAACCCCTTCCTGTTCAGAGTCTAACCCGTAAGCAATGGCGGCCGCAGTAGGTTCATTTAATAACCTTAATACATTCATCCCAGCTAATTGAGCTGCATCTTTTGTTCCTGCACGTTGAGCATCATCAAAATAAGCAGGGACCGTAATCACAACACCTTCCAATTCACCACCTAAGCTTTGTTCTGCTCTGGCTTTTAAGGCTTGCAAAATATCAGCAGATACTTGAATTGGATTTTTAACACCAGCCTCGGTTTTAATCTGTGGCAAACCGTTATCACTTGCTTGGAAGTCATATGGTAATGACGGGTAGCGTTGTTGTATATCATCTAATGAACGACCAATAAGACGTTTAATCGAAATAATCGTATTGGTGGGATCAGTTTGCGCATTCTTTCTCGCTTCGCTGCCAACTTGATGTCCTTGGCCATGATAATAAACCACTGATGGCAAAATATTATTGCCATTTTCATCTGGTAATGGAGCAGCATTGCCACTTCGAACTGAAGCAACAAGTGAATTAGTGGTCCCTAAATCAATACCGACGGCAAGCTTACTTTCATGTGGCGCTGGACTTTGTCCTGGTTCCGCAATTTGCAATAACATGGAGCTTTCCTTATTTGAACGAGTCGTTAACCAAGTAACTTGTCTTCGACACGCTCAATTTCATTCTTAAGTTTGGCTATAAATTTCAGTTTACGAACTCGATCGGTAGCTTGTTCCCATAGAGAGTCATCCAATTCTTTTTTAACATCGAGTAAGTTTTTTTTGTACATTTTGCTGACCTTGCTATCGAAGTCAAATAAAGCGTCTTCTGACGTTATTTCTTCAAGTTCTTCACGGAGTTGCATTTGCTCCATCAAAAAGTCAAGATCTTGCAGTGTTGTTTGCTCGTCTTTTATATCAATACCATTCAACAATAATATGTATTCAGCCCGAGCAATGGGTTGTTTGAGTATTTGATAGGCATCATTAATTTGCGCCGCTTTTTGCACTGCCAAAAGTTTATCTCTTTCGGAGCCATTGGCAAATTTGTCTGGATGAAACTGACGTTGAAGATCTCTAAATTGAGAAGAAAGAAGGCTACCATCCAGATCATATTGGATTGGTAGCCCGAATAGTTCAAAATGATTCATTGAATTAGGTTCCATATACTTAGGAAGGTATGTCTTAGTAAGAATAATTACACGGTAAAACTTTCACCACAACCACATTCATCTTTGACATTCGGGTTGTTAAATTGAAAACCTTCGTTAAGGCCTTCTTTGACAAAATCTAATTCAGTACCATCTAAATAAACTAAGCTTTTGGGATCAATGATAATTTTGACGTCATTCATCTCAAATACGCTGTCTTCTTCATTCAACTGGTCAACAAATTCCAATACATATGCCATACCTGAACAGCCAGTTGTTTTCACTCCGAGACGTAACCCGATACCTTTACCTCGGTTATCTAGAAATGCTTTTACTCGGCTTGATGCCGCTTCTGTCATGGAGATGGCCATACTTAAACCTTAAAATTTTCATTCTTAATTCGGGGAGGACTCGTCCTCCCTTATTTCTAACAGAAACTCTTTACTGTCAAATAAAGAGTTATCCTTAATGTTACTTATGCGTCGTGCTTTTTCTTATAATCAGAAACCGCTGCTTTAATAGCATCTTCAGCAAGAATAGAGCAGTGAACTTTTACTGGGGGAAGTTCTAATTCCTCGGCAATTTCTGAATTTTTAATAGCCGCGGCTTCGTCAATGCTTTTGCCTTTAACCCACTCTGTTACTAATGAGCTAGAAGCTATCGCAGAGCCACAACCATAAGTTTTAAATTTTGCATCTTCAATAATGCCTTCAGGCGTTACTTTAATTTGCAATTTCATCACATCGCCACACGCTGGTGCGCCTACCATACCACTACCAACATTAGGATCTTCTTTATCGAAAGAACCTACGTTACGTGGATTTTCATAATGATCGATTACTTTTTCGCTATAAGCCATAATTTTTACCTCGAATCCTCTATTTAATGGAGATTAGTGATGGGCCCACTCAACTGAGCTCAAATCCACCCCTTCTTTATACATATCCCATAGAGGAGACATGTCTCGTAATTTACTTACTGCTACGCGAATTTGTTCAGCCGCGTAATCAATTTCTTCTTCGGTAGTAAAACGACCAAAAGAGAAACGTACAGAACTGTGTGCTAATTCATCGTCCAGACCAAGAGCGCGTAATACGTACGAAGGCTCTAAACTGGCCGATGTACAAGCAGAACCGGATGATACAGCAAGATCTTTCAGTGCCATTAACAGTGATTCACCTTCAACAAAGGCAAAACTAATGTTTAGGTTATGTGGTACACGTTGTTCTAGATCGCCATTGATTGTCAATGCATCCATACCGTCAAGTGCTTTAAGTAATCGCTCTCTCATCGCTAATGCATGGTCAAAATCTTGTTGCATTTCTAGCTTAGCAATACGGAATGCTTCACCCATACCAACGATTTGGTGTGTAGGAAGCGTCCCTGAACGAAAACCACGCTCGTGACCTCCGCCGTGCATTTGTGCTTCTAGACGAATTCTCGGCTTACGTCGAACATACAAAGCGCCAATACCTTTCGGCCCATAAATTTTATGTGCAGAAAAAGAGATAAGATCCACTTTCATTTCTTTAACATCAATTGGCAATTTACCAGCTGATTGTGCCGCATCCACGTGGAATATGATTTTTCTTTCTCTACACATTTCACCAATTGAATTAATGTCTTGAATAACACCAATTTCATTGTTTACATGCATAATCGAAACTAAAACCGTATCTTCACGTAATGCATCTTGAAATTTATTAAGATCGATCAATCCATTTGCTTCAGGCTCTAAATACGTTACTTCATACCCTTCACGTTCTAATTGACGACATGGGTCAAGTACCGCTTTATGTTCTGTTTTACAGGTAATAATATGCTTGCCTTTTTTACCGTAAAAATGTGCCGCACCTTTAATAGCAAGGTTATCTGATTCAGTGGCACCAGATGTGAAGACTATTTCTCTTGGATCAGCATTGATTAAATCAGCGATTTGCTCTCGAGCAGTATCGACCGCTTCCTCTGCTTGCCAACCATAGCGGTGCGAGCGTGAAGCAGGGTTACCAAAGTTACCATCCATTGTCATACACTGAATCATTTTCTCAGCGACTCTTGGGTCAACGGGACAGGTCGCTGAATAATCGAAATAAATAGGCAGTTTCATTTTTTACTCCAGTGAAAAAATTGCGCTATAAGCGAGCATTTGCACTAACGGGCTCAGCAGTATTTTTTGTTTTTTGTGAATACCCATTTTTAACCACCAAGTCAATTTCCTGGCGATCAGCAATTTCAAGTACTTCATTGTCATTCATAAGCTGACCGAGAGTGATATTGTCTAAAAAATCACTAATTCTGTCGCTTAAATCACGCCAAAGAGTATGAGTTAAGCAGCGAGTACCACCTTGGCAACTCGCTTTTCCGGCACATTTTGTTGCATCTACCGATTCATCAACAGCGGAAATTATAGTTCCTATAGAGATATCAAACGCTTCTTTACCTAAACGATAACCACCGCCAGGACCACGTACACTAGCAACCAAACTTGCTTTGCGTAGTTTTGAAAACAGCTGCTCTAAATAGGAAAGAGATATACCTTGTCTCTCTGATATATCAGCTAGCGGTACAGGCCCGTCTTGGGAATGTAACGCAACATCTAGCATCGCAGTTACTGCATATCGTCCTTTAGATGTAAGTCTCATATCACACTCTTTATATGTAAAACATAGCAAGAGTTTTTCATACCCGACTAAATTGGTCAAGTATTTATTTGACTAAAACAGTCAAGTATTTAACCTTTATTTAAATGTGGTTAAATTAACATCACTCTTTAGGAGGCAAGTGCTTTTCTACAGAGGTTAGAATACCTCTTAATATATTGATTTCTTGCGTCTCTGGTCGAGCACGACTAAACAAGCGTCTCAACTTATTCATAATCATATTGGGTTTATCTTCAGCTATAAACTGGGTGCCAGTGATCACTTTTTCAAGGTGTGTATAAAACATCTCGAGCTCTTTGTGACGAGGATATGTTTCTTGAGTCGGTGTATTAACGTTTTCTACACAACTAAGATGAGCCATTCTCACTTCATAAGAGAGAGTTTGCACAGCCATTGCTAAATTTAATGAGCTATATTCTGGATTAGCAGGAATACAGACATGATAATGACACATTTGTAATTCATCATTAGTTAAACCGGTTCTTTCTCGACCAAAGATGAGCGCTACAGGGTATTGCTGACCTTCAATAGCAAATTTTTCACCACACTCTCTTGGCTCTAACATCGGCCATTCTAGTGTACGAGAACGAGCACTGGAACCCACCACTAAACCGCAGTCAGCAATGGCTTCTTGTAGGCTATCAACAATGACCGCATTCTCAGTAATATCAGCAGCTCCAGCCGCTAAAGCACGAGTTTGTGCATCTATCTCACATTGTGGATCAACCAAAACCATTTGGTTCAAACCCATCACTTTCATGGCTCGTGCAGCCGAGCCAATATTACCGGGATGAGATGTCCCGACCAAAATTACTTTTACGTTATCTAACATGCTCAAAGGTGCTCTATTTTGAAAACGGTAGGATGTTAGCACAGCTAGAGTTATCGGGGAATATAACAAAATCATGCTCTCGTTCTATGCTTATATTTTTGATGTAGAACAAAAAATAACCACTTCCATTTTTTTATAGCTCTGTTATACTCGCGCCGCTTTCTGTTCTTTAACATCTGTTGGGTATAAATTTTATGCATCCTATGCTAAATATTGCTATTCGCGCTGCGCGAAAAGCAGGCAATCATATTGCCAAATCATTAGAAAACGCTGAAAAAATCGAAGCTACATTAAAAGGTAGTAATGACTACGTCACAAACGTAGACAAAGAAGCTGAATTTATCATCATTGATATTATTAAAGCTGCTTACCCTGATCACTGTATTGTGGCTGAAGAGTCTGGTGAAACTGAAGGTAAAGATAAAGCAGTACAATGGATCATTGACCCAATAGATGGCACCACTAACTTTGTGAAAGGTTTTCCTAAATTTTCAATTTCCATTGCTGTTCGTATGAATGGTAGAACGGAAGTTGCTTGTGTTTACGATCCGATGTTAAACGAACTTTTCACGGCTCAACGTGGCTCAGGTGCTCAACTCAATAATGCGCGTATCCGTGTAAAACAGCTCAAAGATATTGAAGGTACTGTCCTTAGTACTGGTTTCCCATCTAAGCAGAAGCAACATTCTGAAGCTTACTTTAAAATAATGTCTTCATTGTTTACCGAATGTGCTGACTTCCGCCGTACCGGTTCAGCTGCATTGGATTTATGCTACGTTGCTGCTGGCCGTGTTGATGGGTTCTTTGAGCTTGGCCTTAAACCATGGGACATGGCTGCTGGTGAGTTGATTGCTCGTGAAGCTGGCGCGATTCTGACCGACTTTTCAGGTGGTACAAATTACATGAATTCGGGTAATATTGTGGCATCAAGTGCTCGAGGCACAAAAAATATCCTTAAACACATCCGTGAAAACGGCAATAGTGCCATTCTAAAATAACACTTAATTTTAGTTATTCATTGTTAGATAACAGTGCGCTAAGTTTATCGTAAATATGATCTAGCCCTGCTCTTACGAGCAGGGCTTTTTTATCATTTGAAATTCATTCATAACTATCACAACAATTCGATAAAAAACCGTACTGATAAGATAAGATAAAATAAAATAGAAATGAAAAAGCTAAAAGGATAATCAGTGGCCTCAGAAATCAATTGACTGAAAATACATAAATCTCTTGAATACAAGTAGGCGAATTCATTAATCTCAATATAAAACAACATCCTACCTATAAGAAATATTACTGATAAAATTATTTATATTGGCATCTTGATCTCATTTTTTAACGTAAAATGCTAATTACATGAAAAACTTGGTCTACCATTGTTTACATATTAAGTGAGCAACAGAACTTATGTTTGATCAATCGTCACAAAAGATCGAATTTATAAATGCCATTAAATAAAGGTAGGAAACGATGAACAATAAAATAGGTATAATTTTGACATTAGCATTTTCTTTGATTTCATCAATGAGTTATGCTAATCATGGATCGATTACGTTTTATGGTAAAGTCGTCGAACCGACCTGCAGCGTAGCTAATTCACTAACCAATGCAAGGCTCGAAATAGCTGGCTGTAAAAATTCAATCAACGCCAACCAAACCAGTTTGAACATCCCTCTTTCTGATATCAGTACTATTGCAAAGCATCAATCTTCCAATAGAACGATATTAGACAATTTGAACAAATTAGCCCATCAGCACAATATTGAAATAGACATTAAAAATGTCTATTCCAAAACTAGGCAAAAGATAGCAAATACCTATGTAATAGAGCTCAGCTACTATTAAATAGCTTATCTATTGCAAGAGAACATGCATATTATTGTCCATTTTGTATATTGCTAAAAAATGCCGCTAACATAATGTTAACGGCATTTTTTATTAAAATTAATAAGCTACTTAACGTTTCCGCTATGGCATCTCATCAAATTCTTCACCTTCTTTGTCAACTTGCGTTGGCATTAAGTGCTCTCGTTGAATACCTAATTTTAAGGCTAATGCTGATGCGACATATATTGAAGAGTATGTACCAACAGTAATACCAAGAAGTAGGGCTAGTGCAAAACCATGGATCAATGCGCCACCTTGAGTGAACAAGGCAATAACAACAAATAACGTGGTTGCAGAGGTAATTAGCGTTCTACTTAACGTTTGTGTTATTGAGTCATTCATAACTTGAGTAGGTTGACCGTTACGCATTTTACGGAAGTTTTCACGAATTCGGTCAAATACAACAATGGTATCATTGAGTGAGTAACCTACTACGGTCAATAACGCCGCTACGATGGTTAAATCAACCTCAACCTCAAGTAGAGAAAATACCCCTAACGTTATAATGACGTCGTGAGTCAAGGCCAGTACCGCACCTGCGGCGAGACGCCATTCGAATCGCATTGACACATAAATCAAGATACAAATTAACGAAACAATAATTGCTAGACCACCCGCTTCGGTTAACTCATCTCCAACGTTTGGACCAACAAATTCAATCCGGCGCATCTCTACTTGTTCACCCGTGCCTTGTTTTATCGCCGAAATAATCTGGTTACCCAACTGCTCACCAGATGCATTCTCACGAGGGCGAAGACGAACCATCACTTCACGAGCAGAACCAAAGTTCTGTACAGTAGCATCGCCAAACCCTTCCTCACTAAGTGCAGTACGGATTTGCTCAAGATTCGCTGGTTCAACAAAACCCACTTCAATTAATGTACCGCCGGTGAAATCGAGACCCCAGTTCAACCATTTGGTAGAAAGAGATCCAATAGCCGTAGCAATCATTAATACAGAGAGAACAATCGCTATTTTTGACCAACGCATAAAGTCGATCGTTCTGTCTGATTTCATTATCTGAAACATAACTTTTCCTTAGATCGACAATTTATCAATGCGTTTGCCACCATACATTAAGTTCACGACAGCGCGTGTTCCTATAATAGCGGTAAACATAGAGGTCAAAATACCGATAGATAACGTAACGGCAAAACCTTTAATGGCACCTGTACCTACCGCAAACAAAATAATTGCAGTAATTAAGGTCGTAATGTTTGCATCAGCAATAGTACTAAAGGCATTAGCGTAACCTTGATGAATTGCTTGCTGAGGGCTCCGGCCATCTCGTAACTCTTCACGTATACGCTCAAATATCAGTACGTTTGCATCCACCGCCATACCAACAGTTAATACAATACCTGCGATACCCGGTAAGGTCATCGTTGCTCCTGGGATCATCGACATCACGCCAATAATAAGAACAAGGTTAGCCATTAGTGCCATATTGGCGATTAAGCCAAACTTACGGTAATAAACCAAAGTAAATAACATCACGGCAACCATACCCCAAATACAAGCTTGGATACCCATGTCGATATTTTGTTGCCCCATTGAAGGACCAATAGTTCGTTCTTCTACTATCGAAATAGGTGCTATCAACGCACCTGCACGTAGTAATAAGGCTAAATTGTGCGCTTCAGAAACGGAATCAATACCTGTGATACGGAAGTTGCGACCAAGTGCAGTTTGAATTGTTGCTTGGTTAATCACTTCTTCGTGCTTGGACAAAATAACTTTGCCTTCGGCATTTTTGCGGCCACTGTCTTTATATTCAGCGAACACGGTTGCCATTAATTTGCCCACATTCTTTTTAGAGAATGTAGACATTTTGCTACCACCTTCACTGTCTAGTGAAATATTCACTTGAGGACGGCCATACTCATCATTACTTGAACTAGCATCAGTAATACTTTCACCACCGAGAATAACCCGCTTTTTCAGAACGACAGGGCGCCCATCACGGTCGGTTTTGATTTCACTTCCAGCAGGAGCTCGACCACTCGCAGCCGCCGCCAGATCTGCAGTACTGTCGACTTCACGAAACTCTAGTGTTGCTGTCGCACCGAGAATTTCCTTGGCACGTGCAGTATCTTGAACACCAGGCAACTCAACCACAATACGACTAGCGCCTTGACGTTGAACCAATGGCTCGGCAACACCAAGTTCATTAACACGATTTCTTAAAATTGTAATATTTTGCTCTACAGCATAATTACGAACTTCAGTTAAACGTGTTTCTAAAAATGTTGCGGTAAGACTGAATTTGCCGTTGGCTTGTGAATCTACAAAACTCATATCAGCATGGTTTGAAGTAAGTAACTGCTTTGCTTGAGCAAGTTGCTCAGTGTTCCGTAATACTACTTCGACTGATTCAGTGCCTTGTTTACGAATAGAACGATAGCGAATCTTCTCTTCACGTAATTCACTACGAAAAGATTCTTCTTGTTGCTCAATAAGCTTAACCATCGCCGCGTCCATGTCCACTTCCATTAAAAAGTGAACACCACCACGGAGATCTAGACCTAATTTCATTGGTGCAGCACCAATAGAGTCTAACCAATTTGGAGTAGCAGGAGCTAAGTTTAACGCCACAACAATATCACTACCTAGAGCGTCACTTACAATATCACGTGAGCTTATCTGAGTATCGGTATCGTTAAAACGAACAAGAATGGATCCATCTTCTAATGCAATGGATTTAATTGGGAGGCTCTTTTCATCGAGCGCTTTGGTGACAGTATCTAGCGTTGACATATTAACAGAGGCGCCACGCGCCCCTGTAATTTGAATAGCCGGATCTTCACCGTAAATATTTGGAAGGGCGTATAGCGCACTGATGAGAAGTGCAAACACTACCATCAGATACTTCCACAAAGGATAACGGTTCAGCACAGCAAGGACCTTTTAGCTGAATTATAAAGACTTGAGCGTACCCTTTGGCAGCACTGCAGTAACATAATCTTTCTTGATTGTTACTTCATTGTTGTCATTTAGGGCAATCACAAGATAATCGTTGTCTTCAGCAATTTTGCTGATCTTACCAACAATACCACCATTGGTTAGCACTTCATCACCCTTACCCATTGAGGCCATTAGGTTTTTATGCTCTTTTGCACGCTTAGCTTGCGGGCGATAAATCATAAAGTAAAAAATCGCTGCAAACATACCAAGCATGATAATCATCTCGAAACCACCACCTGGTGCCGCACCTTCAGCTGCTGCGTGAGCTTGAGAAATGAATAAACTCATTCAATAACGTCCTCTATTTTAAAGTTTTAATTGCTATAAGAAATTGGGGAGCAGTTTCCTTATTTCAAGGTCTGCTACAAAATATTGGCTTTTTGAAGCTCGATTTTAACTGCTCAGGACATAAAAGTAGCCATTGCAATCTAAAATCGAACACTCTAAATAGCCCTTATTTATTCAAAGGCGGTACGTCTCTGTCGCGACGCCCATAAAAATCTTCCACAAACTGTTCGAAACGATCTTCATCAATCGCTTTACGTATACTTTCCATCAAACGCTGATAATAACGCAAATTGTGGATAGTATTCAGCCTTGCACCTAAAATTTCGTTACAACGATCAAGATGATGCAAGTATGACTTAGAATAATTCTGACAAGTGTAACAATCACATTCAGGATCAAGTGGTCCAGTATCCGTTTTATGTTTTGCATTACGAATCTTGACCACACCACCGGTTACAAACAGGTGGCCATTACGAGCATTTCGAGTTGGCATAACACAGTCAAACATGTCGATACCGCGACGAACACCCTCAACTAAATCTTCAGGTTTGCCAACGCCCATCAAGTAACGAGGCTTATCTTCTGGAAGTTGTGGACAAGTATGCTCTAGGACTCGATGCATATCTTCTTTAGGTTCACCAACGGCTAAGCCGCCAACAGCATAACCGTCAAAACCAATATCAGTAAGTCCTTTTACAGAAACATCCCGCAAGTCTTCAAATACGCCACCTTGCACAATACCAAATAATGCATTCGGATTCTGTAATTTATCAAAGTGATCGCGACTACGCTGAGCCCAACGTAACGACATTTCCATTGATTTTTTTGCTTCATCATGGGTCGCAGGATATGGAGTACATTCGTCGAAAATCATAACAATATCAGAACCCAAATCTTTCTGAATTTCCATAGATTTCTCTGCATCCATGAAAATTTTGTCGCCATTTACAGGGTTACGAAAGTGCACACCTTGCTCTGTGATTTTACGAATATCACCAAGACTAAACACTTGAAAACCACCTGAGTCAGTAAGAATAGGCCCTTTCCAATTCATAAAATCATGCAAGTCACCATGCATTTTCATTACTTCCTGTCCCGGACGCAACCAAAGATGGAAAGTGTTACCCAGTAGAATTTCAGCACCAGTGCCTTTCACTTCTTCTGGGGTCATCCCCTTAACGGTACCATAAGTACCAACGGGCATAAATGCGGGTGTTTCAACCGTACCACGTTCAAATTGAAGTTGACCACGACGGGCATTACCCTGCTTTTTAATTAGTTCGTATTTCACGAAACCTCCAATACGCCAGAGAAACAGTCTGACTTGTATGTCAAATTTTAACGATGAAGTTATCGCTAAAACTAAAAATATTAATCTTGTTTATTAATAAACATCGCATCACCGTAACTAAAGAAGCGATACTTTTCTTTTACAGCATGCTCGTATGCAGCCATTACATTGTCGTACCCTGCAAATGCACTCACTAACATAATTAATGTTGATTCAGGCAAATGAAAGTTAGTAATCAGACAATCTATAAGTTGGTATTGATAACCTGGATAAATAAAGATCTCGGTATCATCAAAAAATGGGACTAATTCTGTACCATTTTTTATTGCACTCTGAGCCGCACTTTCTAAAGAACGTACCGAAGTTGTACCAACTGCAATCACTCTACCGCCTCGAGCTTTCGTTTGCTTAATCGCATCAACAACCTGTTGAGAAACCTCAACATACTCTGCATGCATATGATGCTCTAAAATATTATCGACTCTAACTGGTTGGAATGTTCCGGCACCAACATGCAAGGTTACATAAGCGAAAGAGACTCCTTTAGCTTCAATTTTAGCCAGAAGGTCATTGTCAAAGTGAAGTCCAGCCGTAGGCGCTGCAACCGCTCCTGGCACTTGATTATAAACCGTTTGATAACGTTCTTTGTCGGCATCTTCATCTGGACGGTCAATATAAGGTGGTAATGGCATATGCCCCACCTCATTAAGTATCTCTAAAACCGCTTTATCAGACTTAAAACGGATTTCAAATAACGCATCATGGCGAGCAACCATTTCAGCTTCAAACTGGTCATTTTCACCCAAAAGCAATTGTGTACCAGGTTTAGGGGCTTTAGATGAACGAACATGAGCCAAAACCGAGTGTTCATCAATCATTCGCTCAACTAAAACTTCTACTTTCCCCCCAGAAGCTTTACGGCCAAACATTCGTGCTGGAATTACTCGAGTATTGTTAAAGACCAACAAATCTCCTTCTTCAACCAGCTCCAATACATCAGTAAATGTTCGATCTACCACTTTACCAGACGTCCCATCAAGTTGTAGAAGTCGGCTAGAAGTACGCTCTACCATAGGGTAACGAGCAATCAATTCGTTGGGCAGCTCAAAGCTGAAATCAGAAACTTGCATAGTATTATTTTAAACTCTATTTAACGATTAAATTTACCGGACGCTAGTATAGGCTGCACACTAACAATAGCAAGGCTTGCTGGTAATTTAACATGCAAATGACACCATATATTGAGTAACCTTATCTTTTGCCAGAATTTGCGTGAATATTGCTTTGTAAAAGTTTGTAACAAACTCTAAAAACTGCTTTGGCTCTCAGTTAAATCTGTCTAAGACTTCTATAGTTAAGTATAAGTAACCTGAGCTCTGGATACCCAATAATTACTTATTATACCGACTGGAGGTCGAGATGATCAAAATTGAAGACATGATGACTCGCAATCCTCATAAACTATTGCGTTCACACTCCTTAACCGATGCCAAGCACCTAATGCAAGAACATGATATTCGGCACGTTCCTGTAGTTGACACAGAAAATAGGTTGTTGGGTATCGTAACGGAAAGAGATGTTTTAGCCGCACAAGAATCGAGCCTACAAAAGATCCCTGAACAACAATCGCATACTTTAACGACTCCACTAGACATCGCTATGCGTAAAAATGTAATGACCGTGGATCCACATGCGGGATTAAAGGAAAGTGCGTTGTATATGCAAAAACACAAAGTAGGTTGCTTGCCGGTTGTTGAACAACAAAAATTAGTCGGCATTATTACCGACAGTGATTTTGTCACCATAGCAATCCACCTACTTGAATTGGAGGAAGAAGTTGAACCTAATGATGACGATGAATTCAATCAATTAGAAAATGCAAATTACCAAGATGAAATTTGAGATAACTTTCTAGTTACGCACGTTTGCCCGTTAGGTAATGGCCGTTACGTACAACAGCAGAAAATTATCTCTAAATCAGCTGAGCCTTTATTTTGCTTTTAACTTCAAACGCATAGCATGCAATACAGGCTCAGTATAACCACTTGGAAGAGTGGTTCCTTCAAAAACCAACTTACAGGCAGCTTGAAAAGCAATATTAGTTGTAAAATTAGGCGACATCTGAAAATAATTTTTATCGTCGATATTTTGTTGGTCTACTTTTTTAGCCATCCGTTTCATGGTATCCATCACTTGTTCTCGGCTGCATATATCATGGTGTAGCCAATTGGCGATATGCTGACTGGAGATACGCAGTGTGGCACGATCTTCCATTAAGCCAGTATCATTAATGTCTGGTACCTTTGAACAGCCGACGCCTTGATCTATCCAGCGAACTACATAGCCCAAAATTCCTTGGGCATTATTGTCTAACTCTTGTTGTATTTCTTCAGCGGTAAGAGTTTGTTCACCCAATAATGGAATGGTAAGAATGTCGTCGATATTGCCTGATAAACGCTCACGTAGCTGTTCTTGTCTATTGGGCACATTGACTTGATGATAATGCAATGCATGTAGCGTAGCCGCTGTAGGTGAAGGTACCCATGCAGTATTGGCACCCGCTTGAGGATGAACAATTTTTGCCTCCATCATTTTGGCCATATTATCCGGCTCGGGCCACATACCTTTACCTATCTGTGCTTTACCTTTTAGACCACATGCCAATCCAACATCCACATTTTGATCTTCATACGCAGAAATCCACTTCATACTTTTCAGTTGCGCTTTAGGTGCAAATGGCCCTGCTTCCATACTAGTATGAATTTCATCGCCAGTTCTATCTAAAAAACCAGTATTAATAAACACAACTCGATCTTTAGCGGCTCTTATGCACTCCTTTAAATTGACAGAAGTACGCCGTTCTTCATCCATAATGCCGACTTTTATAGTATTTGGGGCTAAATCTAATGCTGCCTCAATACGAGCAAATAGCTCGTTAGTAAATGCGACTTCTTCTGGACCGTGCATTTTTGGCTTGACTATATTAATACTGCTAGCAGTAGAGTTACGTAAACAACCGTTACCTTGTAGATCATGTATAGCGATCAATGAGGTGATCATTCCATCCATGATCCCTTCTGGGATTTCATTCCCATTACTATCTAAAATTGCCGGTGTTGTCATTAAATGCCCAACGTTGCGAATAAATAGCATACTACGACCTTTTAACGACAGTTCGCTACCATTTAACCCTGTATAATGTCGATCTTGCTGCATTATTCGCGTAATAATTTGGCCGTTTTTAGCGAATGACTCTTGTAAGGTTCCCTTCATTAACCCAAGCCAATTCTGATACGCCAACGCTTTATCTTTTCCATCAACCGCTGCAACCGAATCTTCACAATCCATGATCGTGGTTAAAGCCGATTCAATAACGACATCCTTTACCCCTGCCGTATCCAATTGACCTATCGGCGTGCTTGGATCAATTTGAATCTCAACATGTAAATTATTATGTTTAAAAAGGATTGAACGAGGAGCAGATCTCTCCCCTTGATAACCAATCAGTTGAGTTTTATCTATCAGACAAACTTGCTCTCCATTAGCTAACGTTACCTTGAGCGTATCGTTGATGGAATATTGTGTCGCTTGGCGATGTGAACCGCTTTCTAGAGGAAGAATATTATCTAAAAAACCCCGCACGTACTGGACAACTTTCGCCCCACGCACTGGATTAAACTGCTTACTCGGTTGTGTATGATTAGGCGCAGAGTTAGTGCTTTGGTCTGCAATAGCATCGTCGGCAATAACATCAGTTCCATAAAGCGCATCATATAAACTCCCCCAACGTGCATTAGCTGCATTCAAAGCAAAACGCGCATTCATAATAGGCACAACTAATTGAGGCCCCGCTTGAGTGGCAATTTCTGGTTCTACATTTTGCGTAGAAATTTGAAAATCCTCGCCTTGTTTGACTAGATAACCTATATCAAATAAAAACGTTTTGTATTCCGTCAGATCAAACTCTTGTCCAGTTTTGTCCTTATGCCATTGGTCTATTTGGTGCTGTAAATCCTCTCGTTTTTTTAATAACGCTTTGTTTGTTGGAGTAAGTTCATCCACTATGATTTCAAATGAAGACCAAAAATCGACCGCATTAATACCGGTACCGGGAATGATTTGTTGGTTAACTAATGCGTAGAGGGTGCTATCAATCTGTAAGCCGCCCTGTTGGATGCGATTGCTCATAATATTCTCTCTAGTTTTTACCGATTATAGTCTGTCTTCCATACTAGAGAGCTAAGTAAAATTTAGATAATTTATACTTGTTATACTCAGTATTTTTTTTGTGAATATTGATTTTGAGTATTTGATCGATTAAACCACATAGCCACTTTCAAGTTCATTCGCCACGTCTTTTATCAATCTTCGCATCCATTGATGGCCAGGATTACATTGCAACAACGGACTCCAAGCCATTTTGAGTTCAAAAGGTGCGACAGGAAATGGCACCGCTTTAATCATTAATTTAGGATTATTCATCTGTAATAAAGCGGCTTTAGTCGGAATAGTAACAATTAAGTTTGTTTCTTCAGCCAGTAAAACCGCGGCCAAATAATGGCGAGTAAATACCGTAATATCACGGGTTTTGCCCAATCTAATCAACTCCGCGTCCACCCAACCTAATTTTTGTGAATCACTAGGATTAACACCCACTCCAGTACCCATGCCGGTCTTACTTATCCAAACATGTTGCGCTTTTAAATAAGCATCGAGATCAAACTGTCGTGCTACAGGATTATCTCGACTAAATAAACAGGAAAAAGTATCGTGCCATATGTTGGTTTGATGAAATGATTGTGGAATATGATCAAAACGATTAATCACGATATCCACTGTACCTTGCTCCACATCTTGGTAGCTCACATCACTTGGCGTCATAATATCGAGGCGAACGTTAGGTGCAATAGTACTTAATCGTTTTAACAACGCTCGGATCAACGTGGACTCAGTATAGTCACTCGCCATAATACGAAATAGCCTATCACTGTCTTCAGCACAAAACTCGCTGGTCGGTTGAACCGCTTTTTCTACCTTTGCCAGTACATTTCTGATAATCGGTTGCAACGTCTTTGCTCGTTCTGTCGGCACCATCCCTTCACTTGTTCTAATCAATAATGGGTCGCCAAATAGATCACGAAGTCGTTTAAGTCCATTACTCATTGCAGGTTGTGTGATGCCAAGCTGGCTTGCAGAACGAGTAACATTCCGCTCTCTAAGTAGAACATCTAAATATACCAATAAGTTAAGATCAATTCTGGAGATATTCATATAGAAAATACCGAATATAATGGCTATAAATTAGCTAAATCATCACACGACTGGTTAAACTTTGTCCATGCCTAACCGCTAGCAACCGGCCAGATATTTGGTCTACATCTCAACTTCATGGAACGAGGAATACCTATGTCACAAATTAATAGAGACATCGACACACTTGAAGCTGCAAAAAATGCAGCTGGTGCCCCGTGGGATGCAATTAGCCCAGAATCGGCCGCTCGTATGCGTGCGCAAAATAGGTTTAGAACCGGTTTAGATATTGCACAATACACGGCTAATATCATGCGTGCTGATATGGATGATTATGACAAAGATCACGCAAACTATACGCAATCGCTAGGTTGTTGGCATGGCTTTATTGGCCAACAAAAAATGATTTCAGTTAAGAAGCATTTTTCTGGAAAAACAGATAAGCGCTATTTATATCTTTCTGGTTGGATGGTTGCAGCACTGCGCTCTGATTTTGGTCCACTGCCCGACCAATCAATGCACGAAAAAACTACCGTCGCGAATTTAGTTGAAGAACTCTACACTTTCTTACGTCAAGCTGATGCTCGTGAACTTGGTGGACTTTTCCGCGCTTTAGATGATGCAAGAGAAACCGGAGATCAAGCAGCTCAAGCTGATATTCAGCAACAAATAGACAATCACGTTACGCACGTTGTCCCTATCATCGCCGATATTGATGCTGGCTTTGGTAATGCCGAAGCTACTTATTTAATGGCGAAACAGATGATTGAAGCTGGAGCATGTTGTTTACAAATAGAAAATCAAGTTGCAGACGAGAAACAGTGTGGTCATCAAGATGGAAAAGTAACCGTCCCACATGCTGATTTTCACGCCAAGTTACGTGCGCTTCGTTATGCTTTCTTAGAGTTAGGAATTGATAATGGAATTATTGTTGCTAGAACCGATTCACAAGGCGCAGGTTTAACCAAAGAGATCGCAGTCGTAAAACAACCCGGAGATCAAGGTGACGTTTATAATTCTTATCTCGATGTAGAAGAGATCAATGTTGCGGAGATGGCACAAGGCGATGTCTGCTTTAATCGTGATGGCAAATTGGTACGTCCGAAAAGACTACCTTCTGGTTTGTATCAATTCCGCCCAGGTACTGGTGAAGAACGCTGTGTATTTGATTGTATTGAGGCAATTAATGCAGGCGCTGACTTACTATGGATTGAAACAGAAAAGCCACATATAGGCCAAATTAAACAAATGATGGATGGTGTTCGTGCTGTTCATCCTAATGCCAAGTTGGTTTACAACAATTCGCCTTCGTTTAATTGGACACTCAACTTCCGTCAGCAAGCGTATGACTCTATGCTTGAAGCCGGTGAGGATGTTTCTGCCTATGATCGTGATAATTTGATGAGTGTTGATTATGATGAGACCGAGTTATCCAACCGAGCTGATGATAAAATTCGTTCATTTCAAGCCGATGCCTCGCGTGAAGCAGGGATCTTCCATCACTTGATTACTTTACCAACCTATCACACCGCTGCTCTGTCTACGGATAATTTGGCCAAAACGTATTTTGGTGACCAAGCGATGCTCGGTTATGTAAAAGGAGTACAACGGCAAGAAATTCGTCAAGGTATTGCCTGCGTTAAACACCAAAATATGTCAGGTTCTGACATAGGAGATGACCATAAAGAGTATTTCGCTGGCGAAAATGCACTAAAAGCAGGTGGCGCACTCAATACGTCAAATCAGTTTAACTAATTGTGCTTTACTGGCTAACGAAAACTGAATTGAAGTAATTAACAATTAAAAAATAATCAATATCAATTAATTATAAAAAACAGTTAATTAATTATACAACTAGCCGTCTCGTTGTCCTCGCTCAAAAGACAAAAAGAGCTAACGTGGATAACGAGATCGCCTAGCAATATAAGGATTATTAGTATGATTAACATTCCTTCTTGCCTTCAAGATGCGCAAACACTATTAACACCAGACGGCTTTGAAATAAGAGATATTTGGTATCACGGTACTTCTTCTACTCTGCTACCATCAATTAAGAAACAAGGACTAAAACGCTCAGGGGATAAAGCCTTAAATCAAGCGGCTAAAAATACTATGAGTACTATTGGCAATAATTTTACGCCTGTCGTAGAGCCGGTTTTCTTAACACAAAGTAAAGAACTGGCTTATTATTGGGCCGAGCAAGCTGCACGCAGCCGTAGTTCACGATTAGGAACCAATGAAGAACCAATTGTGTTGGCAGTCAATCTACCAGAAAACCAACGTAATCAAATTAAACCTGACGTTGGGGCAACAAGCCTATTATTAATAAAAACCGGCGAACAATTTATGGCACATTTAGGCTCTATTTATGAACGATGTGGCTACGCTTGTCCTGACATAGATTTAATCAAAGCGGATCGTATGGCTTTCTTGAATAAACTTGGCATGGCCTATCTCGATCAAGACATTCACGCTACGTGTGTGAATTCAGCGACTGGATAAAGCCGACGCATTCTGCAACATTTAAAATAATTCTGAAACCACTTCTGCCAGCTGTTCGAAAGTTTCATGTCGTGATGAGCTTGGTCTCCAAACTAAACCTATTTCTCTATAAGCTTGTTGACCAGGAGGATCAATCACAATTAAATTTTGATTTTCTAATAAACCGTGCTCGATAGCCATTTGCGGGATAAATGTTGTACCTAAACCGTTGGCAACCATTTGCACTAATGTATGCAAACTGGTTGCTGTAAATGGATTGATTTTTTCTTTATCGGTTAACTTGCATGCCGAAACAGCATGTTCGGTTAAGCAATGTTCATTCTCTAATAAAAATACCGACTCATTGGGCAATTCGTCATATCGAATCGGTACTTTAATTTCATCCGCTTGATTGCGGCTAATCACCATTCTAAAAGGATCTTGCCCCACTACTTTGCTGTGCATATTACCGATATCAACAGGTAAAGCTAAAATCAACACATCCATCTGACCATGTTTTAATGCTTCTAATAAATTTGAGGTGGTATCTTCTCTGAGTAGTAAATTCAATTTTGGAAAACGTTGATTCACCTCTTGAACCAAATCGCATAATAAAAAGGGAGCAATAGTTGGAATACAGCCGACTCGCAGTTGCCCTTGCATTGTGCCGCTTTGGCAAAGTTTGCCTAACTCGATAAGATCTTGTCCTTTAGCTAATAATTCCCGACCTTGAGCAACAACTAATTCACCTGCTTGAGTGAAGACTAGCGGACTTTTCTTATCTTTTTTTTCATAGAGCGGACAACCTATCATCTCTTCTAGGTTTTGAACGCCTTTGCTTAAAGTTGATTGGCTGACAAAACATTTTTGTGCTGCATCACTAAAATGTCGCGTTTCATGCAACATAACAAGATAATGCAGCTGTTTTAGACTCGGCCATTTATTCATATTTTTTACCAACACTCATTCGTTCTACTCATTGTTCAATCTCACCGCAATACGGCTAACGCGCTTATTTAGGCACAGATAACCTTATCGCTTTTTTCGATTAAATCAATCTATTTAATTCGCTTTTTTAGATGTATGTTTTTGTACTATAGTGTCTGGGTTGAACACAAAATTCAAACCACAAGGTTTGAAGAACATATTTAATTAGGAGCAAGAAAATGGTACTAGTTGGTCGTCAAGCCCCAGATTTTACTTCTTCAGCTGTTTTAGGTAACGGCGAAATCGTTGATAACTTCAACTTCGCAGAATTCACTAAAGGTAAAAAAGCTGTTGTATTCTTTTACCCACTAGATTTCACTTTTGTTTGCCCATCTGAGCTAATCGCTTTTGACAAGCGTTTCCAAGATTTCCAAGACAAGGGTGTTGAAGTAATCGGCGTTTCTATCGATTCTCAATTCTCTCACAATGCATGGCGTAACACTGCTATCGCAGATGGTGGTATTGGTAAAGTTAAATACCCGCTAGCAGCAGACGTTAAACACGAAATCTGTCAAGCATACGGTATCGAGCATCCAGAAGCAGGCGTTGCTTTCCGTGCATCGTTCTTAATCGATGACGAAGGCGTTGTTCGTCACCAAGTAGTTAACGATCTTCCTTTAGGTCGTAACATCGATGAAATGCTACGTATGGTTGATGCTCTAAACTTCCACCTAGAACATGGTGAAGTTTGTCCAGCACAATGGGAAGAAGGTAAAGCAGGTATGGATGCAACTCCAACAGGTGTTGCTGCATTCTTGTCTGAGCACGAAAGTGATTTAAACAAGTAATGACTTATACGCCTGTACTCAACACAGGTGATGGTTGGAAAAATATAAAAGCGTAAAACGCACGCCAATCAGTTATAAAGTAATAAATCAGCCCAAGATCAAAGCCCAAGCAAATTGCTTGGGCTTTTTATTTATCTCTAACCACTACTGGAAAATAAAATAGATCCAATCCATGTGAACAAAGCTCTATACTGAATAACATGACTATTAACTGAATACCTTTATGTCTTATCAAATTGAAGTATGTATCGATAATTTAGAATCAATGCATAATGCTATCACTGGTGGAGCAACTCGCATTGAATTATGCTCAGCTTTGGCACTAGGTGGTTTAACACCAAGTTTTGGGTTTATGCAAAAAGCAGCGCAACTTTCTACTGTCCCTATCTACGCTATGATTCGACCTCGACAAGGTGATTTTTTGTACGATAGCGATGACATTGAGGCAATGTTGCAAGATATTTATGTTGCGAAACAAGCAGGACTTCAAGGCGTAGTGTTTGGCGTATTGAATAAGTTTGCAGAAATAGATATGGATAGTTGTGATCAATTAATGAAAGCCGCCACTGGTTTGGACGTAACTTTTCATAGAGCTATAGATCAATGTGCCGATTATCAGTTGGCCATTGAGAATATTATTCGACTCGGCTGTAAGCGAATACTTACTTCAGGTTTAGCTGCCAATGCTTATGAAGGTAGAGAAGTAATAGCGTCTATGGTTAAACAGGCGAATGGTCAGCTCGCAATTATGGCAGGAGCGGGAGTTTCCGCAGCTAATGTTGCTGACATAATTAAAGTGACTGGAGTTAAAAACCTTCATTTGTCGGGCAAATCAAGTCGAATATCTAGAATGCATACCGTTTCAAACCAAGTGAAAATGGGTTCTGAGCAAATTAATGACAACTTAATCCCTATTACTGATCCGAAAAAAATTCAAGCCATCATCGATGCTATAAAGGCGATGAAATAGGCATGCTAATTGTTTATACCATTAAAAACTAATCTAAAATTATATGAGGAATATAACGCGAAAGATCTTGGGTAACTCTAGAAACATCTTCTCGAATAGACATTCCGGCCGGCTTGTCGTTGATTAGCCAACTGCCTATTAAAGTGTAATTATCACCAAATTTAGGTAAGGGGTGGTAGGCTTGATAAATAACGCCTTCTTCTCCATAAGGACCATCAGTTTGTAAGGTTTTTTTGCCTTTTTCTACAATCGAAATATTGGCGCCTTCACGCGCAAAAAGCGGTTTAATAACATAATCTCTCAGCGTGTTAGCCTGCTTATCATCAGGGAAAAATGCGGGGATTAAATTGGGATGATTAGGGAACATTTTCCACAGTAGCGGTAATAATGCTTTATTGCTCAAAATTGACTTCCACATCGGTTCAAGCCAGTTAACTTTCGCTTCTTTCAAGTTAGCCGCATACTGCTCCCTAAACATGAATTCCCAAGGATAAAGTTTAAACATCCAGCGAATAGCATTGTCATTTAGATCAACAAATTCTTGTTTATTATTAAGGCCAATATCTTCAGTAAAAACAAAAGAAGTTGATAATCCGGCTTCTAATGCACAATCTTCAATATATTGTACTGTGCCACGATCTTCTTCTGTATCTTTACAGCAGCTAAAATGCAGTGTTTGGCCTGGCTGTTGAAGCGCAATTTCTTGGAAACGCTCTATCAACAGCTCTTGTAGTAAATTAAACTGATCAGCATCACGGCGAATTTGTTGGTTATCGACCATATCTTCTAACCATAGCCACTGCCAAAAACCTGTCTCGTATAAAGAGGTAGGTGTATCGGCATTATTCTCGTACAATTTTGCTGCACCTTTACCATCGTAGGCAAAATCAAGCCGAGAATATAGCGACGACTCTTTTTGTTTCCATGAAGTTAATACGTTATCCCACATGGTTTCTGGAATCTGAAATTTTCGTAACCAGTAATCATCTGAGACCACTTTGTCCACCACGTGCAAACACATTTGATGGATCTCTTCTGTTGGATCTTCAATATCCTTTTCTATCTGCTTAAGGGTAAATTGATAATAGGCACTTTCATCCCAATATGGGTCTTCATTAACTGAATGAAAACCAAAACCATATTCTTTTGCTAACGCTTTCCAGTGCTTTCTTTCTTTTGCATTTACCCTAAGCATAACTTAGCCACCCCAACCTTTCGATGAAGAGGACGACTTACTGCTGCCCCAACTTGATTTAGCCGATACAGTGGAACCAAACCCCCCTCGAGACATGGTTTTAGTGACGGTTGGTTTTGGCTTCATCTGATCTCGTCCAACCTTCACGCTCGAATTTTTATAGCGACTTGAACCATAATCGTATCCGTCAGAAGTGACCCATCGGTCATAAAAAATACTTCCAGGATAACGTGATGAGTACATTGGTTGAGAATAATATGGTCGATTATTGCTCATCATTCGGGCAAACATATAACCTGTCATTGCTGGCATAAACCAATTAGAACTTGGTGCCTGAACACAAGCATTCTGACCAAACTCTTGAGTACATTCGTTCTGCGTAGCATATTTAGGACCAGTACGAGCCGACTCTTCAAGAGCATACTCATACGCAGCTTTACATTGCTCGGCAAAATCTGGATTATCGCTAACACAATCCTCAACACCTTGGTAAATATGTGCTTCTTCTGAATCACCACACCCTGCTAACACTGCCGAAACAACAGCAACCGAAAGAGGTTTTGGTGCGAATGGACGCCATGATTTACGCATTCGTTGTAAAGATATTTGTTTGGTTTTTTTCATCCTCACAATCTCCTAATCAGTAAGTCATACACGCTGCATTCAATAAACCAACTGCAACTGATGTGGCCGCCATAACAATACCAGCAGGAATTTCGCCTTGTTCAATTCGTTCCGATATCTTAGGCATAAACGCAATCCGTACAATAAAGAAAGCGGCAATTTGCGCCAGTAATGCAATACCACCCCAAACAGCAAAATCGACAATATTAACCGAATTACTTGCTGCGCCAGAAATAGCCAAACTGTAGCCCAATATCGATCCAGCCAGAGCTATAGCCGCGGATATATTATTACCATCTTTAATCAGTGCCCATTCGTCGTATGGCGTCACTCGTACGTAAACCACTTTGAATAGCAGTAAAAAAGCCAATGAAACAATAAAATACAGTAAAAATGCGCCAACATTTCCAATGGAATCTATAAGTATTTGCATGCTAGTTCCTTTATATAATTAATTATTTAATCTGTTTCTTAGCCAACAATGTTAAAGTCTGTTGGAGATACATCTATGCTGGTGCTAAAAACAACGCTTCTTTGCAGTTGGTTATTTTCGAGTTTTTCTTCAGCGATAAGTTGTAATCCTTCAAATAACTCGGCATTAATTTCTCTCTCATAGACCATGACAAATTGGTCGGTTTCGCTCACGCTTCCATCTTCAAACCATGTTTTTTCTGTCATAGCAACGGGACGTTCATTATCCCAAGCTTTATAGAATTCTTGCCCATCAAGCATTTGATTAGCTAAAAGCAACTCTGTTGCTAGCCAGTTTTCCCATTGCTGTTCCGTATCAATTGGTTTCGTTTGATAAAAATAAACCAATTTTACTTCCATCACATCGGCATCAGTTGTGCCATTTTGTAACACCTGAAAATAGCCATCATCATCGGTATAAAAACGTAACAATCGAGTTTGTTGATCAAGTTCAACTTGCCCAACGGCTTTAATTAGCTGAGTTCGAGCGGCGCCTTCTATCGTTAGATCAGGTTCAATTAAGCGAAATTTAAGATCATCTAGCTCAACAGCGCCTCCCAATCTTAAACCTAGAACTTCTGGTGAACGCACTGGTTCTACTTGTTGCTTCTTCTTAAACCAATCAAACATAGTGGCTCCTATTTAGGCCAATTAATATTCACAACACGTTCATCTGATATATAGAAAAGCGTCATCCCTTCTGCTACTTCGCAGCTTAGATTAGGATTAATTTTCAATCCATCACCATTATCCACAGCGATAAGTATAGCGTCGTGTTGCTTTTTAAATGAATGGAACAGAATTTCAAACGTGGTGGTGGGATATCCACTAGGATACACGACAGAATATTGTGTCATCCCTGTTGTTGTGCTTAATAACTCTTGATGAAGGCCACTTGAACCAGGATCAATCGCAGATTTTGCAAGCATTTCGATCGAAACAGAAGGAATACATTCAACATTAGGGCAGTGCGCTTTAAGCAAATGACTTAATTCTTCGTTATTAAAGTAAGCGAGAATATGCGCATTGGCATTTTTTCCACTCACAAACAGTGCCGCACTTAATGTCACGTCATCTTCTGGTGTATCAATAATAATAACACTCGCTTGCGATATTCCAGCACGCGCCATTTCTACACTATCAACATAACTTGATACTGAAACAAATTCGATAATACCCGGTAGTGGGTTTTCCATTTCAACGCAAGCGCACAATACAATAGGTCGACTATTTTTTTCTTCATGCAATAACATGTCTAACATATTTAAGGTACGTTTCTCATTCCACCCAAGCACTAAGATATGATCGTTCATTTTAAGGCTCCGCTTACCCATAATTCCTTTACGCCAAGATTCCACCAGTAAACTAGCAACTTGACCAACTACTATCGCAAATAACCCCAACCCAACTGGGATAATAAATAATGATGTTACCCACTTACCGAGTTCACTGGCAGGTGAATAATCGCCGTAACCAACTGTCGATGCGGTGACAACTAAATAATAAATAAAGACGCTCAGTGAGTGAGTAAGATCTAACTCTCCAGCAAAATGCAGTAGTATCCAGCTTATTAAGATATAGCCAAATAATAAGAAAAAAAGATTTCTTCCTGTGAGTTGACCTAAGTGACGAACCGTCCATTGGCGCAGCACCAACCATAACGACATCTTCGTTTCCTCTTGTTTTAATTTTTACAATATAAAAGCGAGATTATTGATCAACACCCTTTCACTGAAGACAGAAACGTTGTTGATTTGAATATACTTTTAGCGAGAAAATAATGACTCGAGTTCCATAACTTAGTTGTCTAAAGTTACGATAGAATCCATTGCTAGATCTAAAGTCAACTAATATGTTTGTGACCAAAAGCCGCTATAAAATTCAATACGATACTAATAAAAATAACTATCCAGAAAAAATAAAAGCATCTTTCGATGCTTATATTTTTCTATTGCGATTATTTACCAAGAATACGAGCTAATTCATCTTCTGCTGACGAATTATTGGCGGTAATTCCTGCTTCTGCTAATTTTTTATCTAAAGAACTTCCCGAAGCTTCATCGGCCAATTCTGCTGCAGCTTCAAGTTGTGCTGATTTTTCAAGTTGGCGCTTTTTGATTCTATCCAATGACTCTACTGCTGTATGCATTTTAGCATTGGCACCGACGTTTGTAGCGGAAACAGCTGACTGAGCTTTTTGCACTGCTTCATTAGCTTTCACCACATCAACCTGCTGCTCTAATTGACGTAATTTATCTTTTGCTTGAGCAATATTAGTACTCATCGTCTGCGCTGAAGATTTAAATTGCTCTAAATACACATTTTCGGCTTGTTGTTCATTTTTCAAGTTCGCCACTTTTTGAGCACATTCTAAGGCTAATTCTTGTTGGCCCTTTTGCATCGCAACACGAGTATGGTTCTCGTATTCTGCAATACTTTGCTCAAAGGCATCCACTTTATTTTGTGACATTTTTCGTTTGGCAATAATACTCACCAAAGCTTCATCAGAACGACGTAATTCTACTTTTGCCTCTCTAATTTCCTGATCCAAGATACGTAATGCTTGATTGTCTGCTATCGACTCTGCCGCTTCATTTGCGCCGCCTTTTACCGCCGAAAATAATTTTTTCCAAACACTCATTGTTCACTCTCCGTTAAGTATTCTTGATATAGATCGATAAATGCTTCGACATTACGGAACAAAGTAGCCACTTCAATGATAATACTTTCTAATTTAGATTGAGAGGAAAGCGATCCGAAAGCCACGTAATACTCTTCACCATCAATCTCATTGATACCCACAGTAGTTAGCGGGAACATTTTATGAGTTTTTAACACGTAGTCATTTAGTTCTTGCGCGTTTTTAACTTGGCTTTTACTAAAGAGGATTACCTCAACAAGAATTTGCTCTCCAGAAATAGCGAGAAAAGCATCAATGTTGTCTTCATTGGTAATAACTACTGTACTTTCATTTTCTTTAACAACCCAACCATCGTGCTCGCTGAGCGCTGAGATTAAGCTTGGAGATTGACAAATCATAGTGGCACCATATCAATTAAGAAAAACCGTATACTATTGAAATAATATATGTATTTACGGGAAAACCGCTCTAGTCTACGTATCGACAATCAGCATGTCTATAGCATATACTCGGGGTTACTCGCGTTTTTTATGCTTAGTACTAGATTAATAAGACCTTAGTTAGCGCTATATTCTCCATTTTATTTACATAAAACATTGCTCGCCTTTTGTAATAGAAAAACCGTAATAAATCTAAACCTTTCAGAATTGAGTACTTAATGCTTCTCAGCATCAAAAGCAGCTTAAGACGATTAAGATTTGGCTTATTTTATATGCTGATCGATATCATCTTCATCAAGGTGGCGCACGTCTTTTCCTTTCACAAAATAAATAATGTATTCACAAATGTTCTGGCATCGATCACCTACTCTTTCGATTGCCTTTGCAGACCACATCACTTGTAAAATACTAGGAATATGTTGAGGAGTATCCATCATACTCGCGGTCAATTGGGCAATGACTTTGTTGTACTCTTCATCCAATTTATCATCTAGTTTATATACCTCTGCAGCTGCATCTACATCCATTCGGGCAAACGCGTCAAGGACTTGATGCAACATCACAATTGCTTGCCGACATAGAGGCTCTAACGACACATGAAAGTGTTGATTCTTAGTGGATGGTGTTTCTATGGCAACACGAGCAATGCGGGTCGCAACGTCGCCAATTCTTTCCAGATCAGTGATGGTTTTCACTATCGCCATTACAAGACGTAGATCTTTGGCTGTTGGTTGGCGCTTTGCAATAATAAGTGTACACGCTTCATCAATTGCAATTTCCATCGCATTGACTTTATGGTCATCACGTACGACTTGATGTGCAAGCTCCATATCTTCTTTATTCAGAGCCTGCATCGAAAATGATAATTGCTGCTCAACTAACCCACCCATGGTAAGCACGTGAGTACGAATCGATTCTAATTCAACATTGAACTGCCCTGAAATGTGACGACCAAAATGCATTATTTACCTATTTGTTTAAGTAATTAGGATATTATTTTTTTAAATGTTCTGTATTTTTTAAGTTATATCTACATCAATTTTCAGTAATATCTAGCCAATAACGGAAAGATACGTGTGATTAACCGACTTCAACCATATCGGCCGGTAATATAATCTTCCGTGCGTTTTTTTACCGGTGAAGTAAAAATAGAATCAGTATCACTATACTCGATCAGTTTTCCAAGATGAATAAACGCAGTATGGTCACTAACTCTAGCAGCTTGTTGCATATTATGTGTAACAATAACAACGGTATATTTCGTCTTAAGTTCGTTAACCAATTCCTCTATTGTTAGAGTTGAGATCGGATCTAAAGCAGAAGTCGGTTCATCTAACAGTAACACTTCTGGCTCAATCGCTATCGCTCTAGCAATAACCAACCGTTGCTGTTGTCCACCAGAGAGACCAAAAGCATTTTCATGTAATCGATCTTTCACTTCGTCCCATAACGCCGCCGCTTTTAAAGAACGCTCAACAGCATCATCTAAAATTCTTGCTGTTTTAATGCCTTTAAGGCGTAAACCATAAATGACATTTTCATAAATAGATTTAGGAAAGGGATTCGGTCTTTGAAAAACCATTCCTACTCGTCGGCGCAGAGTAGCAACATCAACATTCTCATCATAAACATTTTTACCATGAAGATAGACGCTGCCTTCAACTTTACAACCTTCAACCAAATCGTTCATTCTATTAATACAGCGTAATAAGGTCGATTTACCACAACCAGACGGACCAATAAATGCCGTAACCTTGCCTTTCGGTATTCGCATTGAGATATCACTCAAAGCCTGTCCATTTTTATAGTATAGATTGAGGTTTTCGATCGATATCGCGGTATCTTCATCAGATAAATTTTGCACATCTAATGGCACGTCATAACCCAACGTTGAACTGACTGAAAAAGTTGAACTCGCTGAAAACATAGTTAATCTTGTCCTAAGGCTCGATATTTTTCTCGTAAATTATTACGAATATTGATTGCGGTTAAATTCAGCCCTACCACCACCACCACCAGTAAAAACGAGGTGGCATAGACTAAAGGCCGAGCTGCTTCTATATTCGGCGTTTGAAAACCCACATCATAAATATGATAACCAAGATGCATGAATTTACGTTCAAGGTGCACATAAGGATAATGGCTATCAACAGGCAAACTTGGCGCTAATTTGGCGACACCAACCAACATAAGAGGTGCAACCTCACCAGCAGCCCGAGCAATAGCAAGTATTAAACCGGTAATAATTGCAGGGCTAGCCATCGGTAAAACAATACGCCATAAGGTTTCGAACTGCGTAGCACCTAAAGCATAAGATCCATTTCGAACTGAAGTAGGAATACGACCTAAGCCCTCTTCTGTTGATACAATAACAACAGGTAAAGTTAACAACGCTAAGGTCAATGCCGACCATAATATACCTGGGGTGCCAAAAGTGGGTGTAGGAAGTTTGTCTGCATAAAAGATCTCATCAATTGAGCCACCAATGCTATAAACAAAAAAACCTAAACCGAATACTCCATAGACAATAGAAGGCACGCCAGCTAAATTTATCACCGCCACTCGAATCATTCGTGTCAGGGCATTATTTTCGGCATATTCGTACAAATACACAGCAGCAATAACACCTAATGGCGTCACTAATATAGACATCATGAACACCAGAAAAACAGTACCGAAAATAGCAGGGAATACCCCACCTTCTGAATTGGCTTCACGCGGATTTTCTAGTACAAAACGCTTAACCTGTTTTGCCCAATGAAAAAACTTATCAACGTAAGTCATATCATTGGGGTACCATGCATCTAAAATATGACTGAGAGATAAATTGTGTACAGCTCCAGACATATCTTCAATAACAACGTATTCTTGATCTAATTTAGTTCTAATTTGCGTTAATTTTTCTTCTGCACTGGCAAGCAGTAATTCTAGTGCTTTTTTACTTTCGTCATACTGATTCAAATACTCAGCTGTCAGCTTCCCTTCAAATTCCAATTTTTGTTTGTTTAATCTAAGTTGGCTTAACTTCCAACCAATATCTCTTACTTCATCATTTAAAATACGATCAAGCTCTAATCGTAACGAACGAGCAGAATCAACACCGTATTTTAGATGACTTTTTACATCAAAAGTATAGCGTCCATAGTTGGTTACATAGGCAATCGGCTTACCGAAAAAATCACCATCTATTGAACGTTCAAGCACCGCCCAATCAACTGGAAACTCGGCTGCTGTTAAAGTAGGTTCTAATACAGCAATAAAATCGAGTGGATAAAGTTCTCTATTCGCGATCTTAATACTCAATCGTTGAACGCTGCCATCGTCTAGTATTTCTTGAGGTAGCTGTTGTTGTTCACTTTGAAGCCGAGAAATAGGAACGGATGTACGTTGATAAACTTGGCCTACTATTTTATCGCCATTTTCATTGGTCCAAACGGATAAAGGCATTGGCCAAAAATAGGTTAACCCTTGCCAACCTATCAGCAATAGCAGGCCAAAAACAGAAATCAGACTAATACTGACTGCTCCACCTGTTAACCATATCCAAGGTTTTCCTGACTTAATCCAATGACCCAATATTCTTCCTACCTCAATCTTTTATCACTACATTGAGCTGTATCTGTCTTTCAGTCGCTGTCTTACAATCTCAGCCAGTGAATTGACAATAAATGTAAAAATAAACAGCAATAATGCAGCTAAAAATAATACTCTGTAATGCGTATCCCCTACTTCCGTTTCTGGCATTTCTACTGCGATAGTAGCTGACAGACTTCTCATTCCTTCAAAAATACTAAAATCCATAATAGGTGTATTACCTGTTGCCATCAGCACAATCATCGTTTCACCAACGGCTCTACCTAAACCAATCATTACAGCCGAAAAAATTCCAGGGCTGGCAGTTAATAACACGACATATAACAACGTTTGCCAACGCGTGGCTCCTAAAGCTAAAGACCCATCAGAAAGATGCTGTGGAACAGAAAATATCGCATCTTCAGCAATAGTAAAAATAGTTGGTATAACAGCAAACCCCATAGCAAGACCAACCACTAAAGCATTCCGTTGATCATAACTTATACCGTGTTCGGCTAAAAATAGCCTTACGTCACCATCAAATAGCGAGCGTTCAAGATCAACCGAATAGTGAATACTTAAATAGCTCACAATGACAATAACAGGAACAAGTATAAGCACATGCCAACCATTCGGTAATGTTCTTATCACTGCTTTCGGTAGCAAAGCCCAAAGAAAACTGACTATTAACATAGAGGCAGGCAGCAAGATAATTAATGCCATAACCCCTGTTAAATAAGTCTCTACTATCGGGGCGAGCCATAACCCAGCTAAAAACCCAAGAATTACGGTAGGTAACGCTTCCATTATTTCAATTGATGGCTTCACTACTTTTCTCATAGAAGAAGGCATAAAGTAAGCAGTATAGATAGCACCTAAAATCGCCAAAGGAACCGAAAACAACATGGCATAAAACGTCGCTTTTAATGTGCCAAATGCAATAGGAACAAGACTAAACTTAGCTTCAAAATCATCACTTGCCGATGTAGATTGCCATACATATTGTGGCTCAGGGTAGCTTTCATACCATACTGTTCGCCAAATAGACGAAAATGTCACTTCTGGGTGATTATTGATCAAGTTGTGCACTGTGATTTGGTGCGTATCTAAAGCAATTAAATAACTTTCGTTATTGGATAACGAAACAATGCTTGGCAATTCTGAGTATATTTTGCCACTGAAAAGTTCATTTTCACTAGTCGAGTAAAAACTCTCCATGTTTCCATTTTCTGAAAAGCTATAAAATCCCTTACGATAGGTATCGGTTAGTACAAACTGACTAGGTTCTTTTAACTTAAATTCTCGTATTTTGGTAAAAATACGTTCGCCACTTTTCAATACATCAAACCACTGAGAAACACTGTTATCTTGATGCATAACGAGAATCGAATGTGCACCAGACAATACCTCGATCTGTTTTACTGATTTATTGACATCACCATAAGATAAATCAACAAACTCTCTCACTTGATATTGATCGCCCTTTAACTGAGCAATCATCAATCCATTACCTGACAATACAAATAATTGTTCACCATTTGGTGATATTTTCAATTGATCAATTGGGGCAGGGAAATCAGGTACAGAAAGTGATTTAACAGACCAAATATCAGCCTGTTTCGTTGCATTCGCATTTTTCAAGACTCGAACCGCATCGATCTCACCAGATTCAGTCACGCCAACAAAAGTTCCTGTGTCTTGTTCTATGGCAAAGACCAACTGCTTTATTGACTGATGTTGTTGGTTAAGTAAGATCAGGCTATCATCTTTGTAGACTTTAAGATCTGGCGTGAGAACTCTTCCCTCTGCTGAAAATGAAACCGTAAAGTCAGGCTGAATCGCAATCACTTCACCATTATTATTTGCATATGCGTACCATCTTTGTGATTGCGGACTTTTAGCAAAAACACTTGGCTGCTTAATAATAGATGTAGTTAATAATTCGTTGGCTTTTCCTTGCTCAAAGCCGACATAAATCAAATTACCTTTATCGTCAAAAATAAAAGCATTTTCACCATAATCTCCAACACCCATTCCAACTGCTGGATTCTGTTGTTCATAACGATAGCTTTGTTGCAAATTAACTTCTGCTCGAGAAAAGATTGGCAACACCATAGAAATTAGGTAAAAGAAGATAAGTAAGATCGCAGCCAGAACACCGATACCACCACTTCTAACAATAAAAGCAACGAGGCGATCTTTTAAATATCTGATTTTATCTCGTTCTTTCAATGAAAACTCGGCATCGGCCATGGTGATATTAATCCTTTTAAACAGGGCATCAATAATATTTCGTTTACGTGACAGTTACATTACAATAAATGAGTAACAACTGAAAATTGTCATCAATACCCAAAGTAGGCCACGCTGAAATAATTATGTAACAAAAACAGCCTACCTTTCACTATCTATTTCTCCCTATTTTGCGGAGAAACCGAGAAACACCGTTAATATTTGTCGGAAGGTATCATGAGTGCAGAAAAGCTATATATAGATAAAGAGTTAAGTTGGTTGTCCTTTAATGAGCGTGTATTACAAGAAGCTGCTGATAAAACGGTGCCACTGATAGAACGTATTCGCTTTTTAGGTATTTACTCGAATAATTTTGATGAATTTTACAAAGTTCGTTTTGCTAATGTAAAACGACGTATTCTTATTGCTCAAGAAAGAGGTGATCAAGATGACGGTAAAAACCTACTGGCAAAAATGCAATCTAAAGCTGCACAGCTAGAAAAAAACTTTGATGAATTATATACCGAGTTGTTACTGGAAATGGCACGTCGCCGCATATTTTTAGTTAACGAAACACAGCTAAGTGAAACGCAAGAAAAATGGATAAAAAAATATTTTAGAAAAGAAGTATTGCCGCACATTTCTCCTTTAATAGTAACCGAAGATATTGACGTATTGTCTTTTTTAAAAGATGAATACGCCTATCTTACTATTGAAATGAGAAAGAAAAAGAAAAAAGAAAAGTCTCAGTACGCCCTTATAGAAATACCTACAGACCAGTTGCCTCGCTTTGTAATGGTGCCAGAGCAGAAGGGAAAACGTCGTAAAACTATCATATTATTAGATAATATTATCCGCTATTGTTTAGACGATATCTTTAACGGTTTCTTTGAGTATGAATCTCTACATTGTTATTCAATGAAAATGACCCGTGACGCCGAATATGACCTAGGCTTTGAAGTAGAACACAGTTTATTGGAACAGATGTCTGAAGGTGTCGCGCAACGGTTGACGGCCATGCCAGTTCGCTTTGTATATGAACGAGAAATGCCAAAAGAGATGTTACATTTCTTATGTGAGACGTTAAAAATATCGAATTACGATAATTTAATTGCAAGCGGTCGCTACCATAATTTCAAAGACTTTATTGGCTTCCCCAATGTTGGGCGTGACTACTTAGAAAACAAACCATTACCTCCTCTTACCTGTGCCGATTTTTCAGGTTATAACAACAGTTTTGAAGCAATAAAAGCCAACGATATCTTGCTACATTACCCCTATCACACGTTTGATCATGTTGCAGAGTTGGTAAGGCAAGCCTCGTTCGACCCTAAAGTACGCGGCATTAAAATTAATATTTACCGAGTCGCTAAAAACTCAAAATTGATGAACTCTCTCATTGATGCCGTTCATGGCGGTAAAGATGTGACGGTAGTAGTCGAACTGCAAGCTCGATTTGATGAAGAAGCCAATATTGAATGGTCAAAAGTATTAACGGATGCGGGGGTACATGTGCAATTTGGTACTCCGGGCCTTAAGATTCACTCTAAATTATTGCTAATATCTCGCCGAGAAGAAGGCGAGATTGTGCGTTATGCTCATGTCGGAACGGGTAACTTCCATGAGAAAACGGCTCGTATCTATACCGACTTCGCACTATTAACCGCCGACCAAGACATTGTTGAAGAAGTGAGAAACGTATTCGGCTATATCGAAAATCCTTATCGACCAGTGAAGTTTAATCATCTAATTGTCTCTCCTCGCAATTCGAGAAGTCGATTATACAAACTCATCGATAATGAAATATCACATGCTCGCTCTGGAGAAAAAGCGGCTATCACACTAAAAATTAATAATTTAGTTGATAAAGGGCTGATCAATAAGCTTTACGGAGCCAGTGCGGCTGGAGTGAAAATAAAGATGATCATTCGAGGCATGTGCTCACTCGTTCCTGGTGTAGAAGGTATTAGCGACAATATAGAAATCATCAGTATTGTCGATCGCTTTTTAGAGCACCCTCGTGTCATTATTTGTGAGAATGGAGGTAATCCTACCGTTCACATCTCATCTGCTGATTGGATGACACGGAATATTGATTATAGAATCGAAGTTACTGTTCCTATTCGTAGTGAAAGACTCAAACAAAGAATTATAGATATTATTAATATTCAATTTACTGACACAATGAAAGCACGGGTCATTGATGGTGAAATGAGTAATAATTATGTTCGCCGTGGTAATCGCAAAAAAATTCGATCACAACTTGCAATATATGACTATATCAAGCAAGTTGAGAGACAAACCCAAAAAGACAACGAAAAAGTACCAGAAGATGAATGACAAGATAGACCTTCAAAGACGCAAAGTAGCCGCTATTGATTTGGGTTCAAACAGTTTCCATATGGTGGTGGCACATATCGTTGGCGAAGACCTACAACTAGTCAGTCGTCATAAACAAAGGGTACGACTGGCAGCAGGGTTAAACCGTAAAGACCGCTTACTTGATGAAGCATCAATGTTACGAGGATTAGAATGCCTTGAGATGTTTGCTGAGCGGCTACAAGGATTTGAACCAGACAATGTCAGAATTGCTGCAACTCATACTTTAAGACAAGCTCGTAATGCTAGTATTTTTATGCGCAGAGCCAGAGAAGTCTTGCCTTTCCCTATCGAAATCATTGCTGGTGTAGAAGAAGCTCGCTTAATTTATTTAGGGGTCGCCCACACACAACCCGAATCTAAAAGTAAGTTAGTGATAGATATTGGTGGCGGCAGTACTGAAATGATCATTGGTCAAGAGTTTGAACCAGAATTAGTCAACAGCACCTTAATGGGCTGTGTCAGCTTTACCAATAAATTTTTTGCCAATGGCAAGCTGTCTCACCACAACTTTGCACTAGCCAGTATTGCAAGCCAACAACGGTTTGAATCTTTAGCCAAACCTTACCGTAAAAAAGGTTGGGATGTTGCCATCGGTTCTTCTGGAACCATCAAAGCCATACGCGAAGTCCTAATAGGGCTAGGCTTTGAAGACGGCATAATTACTCAAAAACGCATCAAAAAACTAATTGATAGCTTATGTGCATTCAACTCAATTGATGACATTGATTTTAAGGGGCTAAGCATAGAGCGAAAGCCAGTTTTTGCGGGTGGAGTGGCTATTTTAGATGCCATAATGACTGGTCTTAGCATTAAAGAACTGCATTTTTCCGATGGTGCATTACGTGAAGGATTGCTATATGAAATGGAAGAACGATTTCAGCGTTCCGATATTCGTATGCGCACCACCGAATACTTAGCACGAAAACATATTGTCGATTTACAACACGCAGAAAGAGTACGTAAGCAAGCTAAACACTTTTTGACTCAAACATCATCAGTAACCGGTATAAAAAAAACCGGCGAACTAGCTTCGTTACTTGGCTGGGGAGCACTTTTACATGAAGTTGGCTTAAGCATTAGTTATCAAGGCCTGCATCGCCATTCAAGCTATATTTTACAGCACACCACTATGCCTGGATTCAACCAAGAGCAGCAATTGGTATTGGCAACATTGGCGAGGTTTCAACGTAAAGCGCTGAAACTTCAAGAAATGCAAGAGTTCAACTTATTTAAGAAGAAACACATCATTCAACTCATTCGTATTTTACGTTTATCTATCGTATTAAATGGTCAACGCAATGAAGATGGTCTTCCAGAATTAGATCTCAATATAAAAGATGACGATCATTGGCAAATAGAATGCCATGATAAAAACTGGCTAGAGCACAACAAACTACTCTTTGCCGATTTAGAAACAGAGCAAGGTTACTGGCAAAAAGCTGGATGGTTGCTTGAATTTTAATATAGATCAATCATAGGCCTATTTTATCCAATTCCTTTTTAGCCAAATCACTAGAAATGGATAAATATCCGTCTTTTTCTACCGCTAACTGCCCCTGCTTGGAATAAATAAAACGAATAAACTCCGTTTCAAGTAAAGAAAGAGGCTTAGATGGATGTTTATTTATATAAACGTAGAGGAAACGCGAGAGCGGATATTGCCCACTCAAAATAGTTTGTCGAGTTGCTTGGATATACTCTTTACCATCAATGGAAATAGGCAGTAATTTTGCTCCGGAAACACTGTAGCCAACCCCTGAATAACCAATAGTATTAATCCCTGAAGCAACCGCCTGTACCACAGAAGATGATCCGGGTAATTCATTTACATTGCGCTTAAAATCACCATTACACAAAGCAGCTCTCTTGAAGTAGCCATAAGTCCCTGAAACTGAATTCCGACCAAATAATTGAATACGCCGTTTTGCCCAATCGTTTTTAATCCCTAATTCAGACCAAGATTGGATAGAAATATTGCTACCACACCGCATGGTGGAAGAAAAAATACTGTCAATTTGCTCAAAAGATAATCCTTGAATCGGGTTGTCTTTATGTACAAAAAGCCCAATGGCATCAATCGCGACTTTTAGCTCTGTTGGTTTATAACCATGCTCTCTTTCAAACGATTGCAACTCTTTTAACCGCATTGGTCGACTCATCGGCCCGAACTGTGCCGTACCTTCTGTCAAAGCCGGAGAGGCAGTTGAAGAACCGGACGCTTGTACTTGAACATTAACGTTAGGATAATAAGTTTTAAATGCTTGTCCCCAAAGAGACAACATACTCGCCAATGTATCGGAGCCAACTGATGTCAAATTGCCAGAAACGCCAGACACCTTATTATAATCTGGTAGCTCTTTAGCCAAAAGCGTAAAACTGATGCTCAATAGGCTCGCGGTAATCAATATTACATTGGCAAACAGTTTCATTTACTGAACTGACTCCGATCTCACAATCAGTCGTTTAGGCAATACAAACGAAAACTGACTCCCTACTCCAACTTCACTGCGAATATCTAAAATAGAATCATGATGACTTAATGCATGTTTAACAATAGCAAGGCCTAAACCGCTTCCTCCAGTATCCCGAGAACGCGCTTTATCCACTCGATAGAATCGCTCGGTCAATCGCACTATATGTTGAGGTTCAATTCCTTCACCGCTGTCCTCTACATCTAGATGAGCGCCCATTGCTGTTTCATACCATCGAACATGAATATTGGCACCGGCAGGCGTATATTTAACAGCGTTATAAACCAAATTAGAAATAGCGCTCCTTAAATGGTCTTCATCGCCAAGTACTGTGAGTGATGAATCAATATCAAAACGCAATTTATGCTCATTATCGCCACTTAAAGCAATGGCTTCTTTTTCCAACACTTCAAGCATCGCTGGTACATTAACGGTTTCATCTAAATCATGCATTGGTGCTGCTTCTATTTTAGATAAAGTTAACAGCTGATTCACTAAGGCATTCATGCGATTCAATTGTTCTGTCATAACACCATGAGCTTTAGGCCACATTGGCCCTAAAAACACATCTGGGTCTTCCGTCATTTCCAGATAGCCTTGTAACACGGTCATCGGTGTACGTAGCTCATGTGATACATTGGCAAAAAAGTTACGACGCATGCCTTCTAATTGATTCAATTGAGTGACATCACGAACTACCATTAAATGCTCGCCTTGAGTATACGGTACAATACGCAACTCTAACATGCGCTCAACATTCAAAGGTGAACGCATTTCTAGCGGCTCAGAGAAGTCATTTTTACTTAAATATTTAATAAAATCAGGTGTTCGTACTAAATTCGAAATAGGTTGCCCGGAATCGTCAGGCCAATGAAAACCTAACAAATGTTGCGCCAGTTTATTACACCAAACAATATTACCTTCACTACGAAATACAACCACTGCATCAGGTAACGATTCAGCACCGTTTCTAAACCGACGAATAAGATTAGTCAGATCTTTGCGCTTTCTTCTTTGTCTTTGACCTAAACGGTAGATACCGTTGAAGAGGCCTTCCCAGTGCCCGGTGCCGGAAGGAGGTGTTAAACGCTTTTCATCCCATAACCAAGCAGAAAGTCGAATTTGATTATGAAAGTGCCATAAAAGCTGAATAGCCGTAGCAGCCAAAAGCAACCACGGCATATAACCAAATAACCAGCCTATCATTACCCATGGGGTATAAAAAAAAGCCAATGACCAAATTAGCTTCTTCCAGGTTAACCTTTCTACCATTTAATCATCCGAACACATCTCATATAACACCCGATTACGCTTTGGTCGAAAATCGATAACCAGCACCACGTACCGTTTGTACTAATCGATCATGGCCTTCTACTTCTAAAGCTTTACGCAGTCGACGGATATGCACATCCACCGTCCTATCTTCCACGTAAACATTGGTTCCCCAGACGTTATTTAATAACTGCTCACGGCTATATACTCGTTCCTGATGCGTCATAAAGAAATGCAACATTTTAAACTCGGTTGGTCCCATATCAACAGCTTGATCATTAATCGACACACGATGGGAAACAGGATCAAGCTTTAGCCCTTGAACATCAATAACATCTTCAAGCGCCGTTGGAGAAACTCGTCGAATAACTGCTTTTAATCGAGCAACCAGCTCTTTGGGCGAAAAAGGCTTGGTGATATAATCATCGGCACCGACTTCCAAACCACGAACTTTATCTTCCTCTTCTCCTCTTGCCGTCAACATAACAACTGGGATATTGCGAGTTAGCTCTTCGCGTTTCAAATGCTTAATTAGATTAATACCTGACCCTCCAGGCAACATCCAATCGAGCAATATTAGGTCTGGATATGGTTCACACAGCTTACTTAGTGCCACATCATAATCTTCTGCTTCTACTGCTTGATATCCCTTTTGCTCAAGAACAAAACACAACATTTCACGAATTGGTGCTTCATCTTCAACAACTAGTATCCTTCTAGACATAATTGAACAACCTTTAAGTTTTTATCAACGCTATGCATTATCTTCACTAAGTATGACACTTTTGTGACCTTTGAAAACTATTTTTCACATAACTGTCTTCTGATGTTCATACAGTTTTTAACAACGACACAAGTTCTTTAGATAAAGCACTCAACAAAACACATTTATTCGCCTATTATGTGTCGCCTAAATCTAAGATAAGAGAATGATTATGTGGTTTAAAAACTGTCTGGTATATCGATTCAATCGCGAAATTCAATTTGATGTAGAACAACTTGAAAAACAGTTAGAAGAATTTCGTTTCACTCCTTGTAACAGCCAAGATAAAAGCAAATTTGGCTGGAGCAATGTCATGGGAAAATTCGGTGATGCACTCACTCATGTATCAGGAAATCGTATTCTTATCTGCGCAAAAAAAGAAGACAAAATGCTACCGGCTTCTGTTATAAACGACTCGATGGCAGAGAAAATTGAAACCTTGGAGCAGCAAGAAGGTCGCCCATTAAAGAAAAAAGAAAAAGATAATTTAAAAGAAGAAGTTGTTATCGATTTGCTACCAAGAGCATTTAGCAAGAGCCAATTCACCAACGTTCTGATTTTGCCAGATGAAGAACTTATCATCGTTGACGCAAGTAGCTTTAATAAGGCAGAGGATGTTCTTGCCTTACTGCGTAAATCTATCGGTAGTTTACCCGTTGTTCCTGCTATTCCAGAACAACCACTAGAAAGTTTAATGACCGAGTGGGTAAAAACAGGTCAGACTCCACAAGGTTTAACCATGTTGGATGAAGCCGAACTACAGTCACAACAAGAAGACGGTGGAATAATTCGTTGTAAAAAACAGCAACTCACGTCTGAGGAAATACTCAACCATATTGAAGCAAATAAAGTAGTCACTAAGCTTGCACTCAACTGGCAAGAACATATCGACTTTATTTTAGCCGATGACTTTAGTATTAAGCGTCTAAAATTTAATGAAGAACTGAAAGACCAAAATGAAGATATTCCTAGAGAAGATAGAGCAGCGCGATTTGATGCGGATTTTTCTTTAATGAGTTCCGAATTGGCGACTTTTTTACCTAATTTGTACACAGAACTAGGTGGTCTAAGTAACAATACTCCATCTTAATCTTTTCCTGAATAGGCACTCACGTGATTAGCATTCAGCTGAAAACACTCACACTGAGTGCCTACCTTTAATACTCTGTCTTGACAATATCGCTCAATAAAATAAACGTTATAAAACGTCAATGTCTCTACAAGCACCAAAATTGTTTAATCAAGATAAAACCCAATTATCTATGATTTTGTGCCATTTTCGCGTAATATTCGCGCTCCCAATAATTGCGCTATTTAGTAGCTCGATTCTGACTTGTAATCAGACTAGAGGATAAAATCATGTTTAAACCAGAACTGCTGTCGCCTGCAGGCAGCCTCAAAAATATGCGTTATGCTTTTGCTTATGGCGCAGATGCGGTATATGCAGGACAACCTCGATATAGCCTTCGAGTTCGTAATAACGAATTCAATCATGAAAACCTTAAAATAGGCATTGATGAAGCTCATGAACAAGGCAAAAAACTGTATGTAGTCTGTAATATCCAACCGCACAATTCAAAACTAAAAACCTTTATTCGAGATCTAAAACCGATCGTAGAAATGGGTCCTGACGCACTAATCATGTCTGATCCTGGTTTAATCATGATGGTACGTGAAGCCTTTCCTGATATGGCAATTCACTTATCTGTTCAAGCTAACGCTGTAAACTGGGCCACCGTTAAATTTTGGGCCTCTCAAGGTGTAGAACGAGTGATCTTATCTCGAGAGCTATCTTTAGAAGAAATTGAAGAAATACGAGAGAACTGCCCTGAAACCCAGTTAGAGATATTTGTCCACGGCGCGCTGTGTATGGCTTATTCTGGACGCTGTTTACTGTCCGGTTACATGAACAAGCGGGATCCAAACCAAGGAACATGCACTAATGCTTGCCGTTGGGAATACAAGGTAGAAAAGGCAGAAGAAAGTGATTCTGGACAAATTGTAGAAATCCAAGAAGCAACAGATCGTCCAGAAAACACTCTAGGATTAGGTAAGCCAATTGATGATGTGGTTTTATTATCTGAAAGTCACCGACCAGAAGAAAAAATGGCAGCATTCGAAGATGAGCATGGCACTTATATAATGAACTCAAAAGATTTGCGTGCCGTTCAACATGTTGAGCGTTTAACTAAAATGGGCGTGCATTCTTTGAAAATAGAAGGAAGAACCAAGTCTTTCTACTACTGCGCAAGAACAGCTCAGGTTTATCGTAAAGCCATTGATGATGCCGTTGATGGGAAACCGTTTGATGAAAGCTTGCTTGGAACGCTAGAAAGCTTAGCTCACCGAGGCTATACAGAAGGTTTTTTACGTCGTCACACTCACGATGCGTATCAAAACTATGAATACGGTTACTCTGTTTCTGATAGCCAGCAATTTGTCGGTGAATTTACCGGTAAACGACGCGATGGTTTTGCCGAAGTAGAAGTCAAAAACAAATTTATCGTTGGGGATGACCTCGAATTAATGACTCCTAATGGAAACGTTACCTTTAAATTAGAAGTGATGCAGAACCAGCGTTCCGAATCCATTGATGATGCAAAAGGCAACGGTCACTTTGTCTTTATCCCCGTACCAACTGATCTAGAACTAGATTTTGCACTACTAATGAGAAATCTAGCACCTGGCACAGATACAAGAAATCCGACAGGGAAATAATTTTTTGTATACGTTATCACAAATTAGGACTTCAATTGTTTTGAAATCCTAATTTGTCATACAAAAACAAGATTTTTCTATTGTCAATTGCCTATAAATTATGCATATTAATAAACTCGCTAAATGATTAGCGACTATTACATTCAATGAAAAGTAACTTTTACTATTAAAATCATAAAATATTGCTATGAATAATATCTATAAAATAGAAGCTTATTGTGAAGCAAGTATCAAACAACTTGCTGATTTTATTGCAAAGTCTGGAAGTAAATGTGTGGTTAGGGGATGGGCTGTCATCACTGATCATGTGTTCACAGAAACAGAAACAGATCAAGCATTGCACTTAGTTGCTCGAATTAGTGACAATTTAACTGATGATGATTTATATTATTGGTCAATGAATGATAATAAACAAGCAGCCTAACGGGCTGGTCGTTATTCTCACTTCCTATATCGCCATCACGGTACTCTAATGATGTTTACACGTTTGGTGATATGGTACACTTCGCATAATTTCAAATAATTTTATATTAAAGAGTACATACGAAATGTTATGTGCTCTTTTTCATTATCAAGGTACGCTCATGGCTCTGCTTATTAAAGACACATGCATCAACTGCGATATGTGCGAACCCGAATGCCCAAACTCAGCGATATCTATGGGCGCCGAAATTTATGAAATAGATCCTGCGCTTTGTACTGAGTGCAAGGGACACTACGATACACCAACTTGCCAATCAGTTTGTCCGATAACTAAATGCATCATTACTGATCCACTGCATATTGAAACTGAGAATGAGCTACTAGAAAAATTTGTTGTCATACAAGGCTTGGCCTAGAAAATTGCTGAAAAAATGGTTCACAAAATTCACCATTCTAATTCTGATCGTTTTTACAGATTAAAACTCATACCAATCTAAGTAACAATATGATCTGATCGAAGCTTTCTAATTCAATGCAATGTCGCAGTGGATAGCTTCGATAACGTCAACTTCAAAAACTGACCAGACAACAAAAATCCATCTTTTGAAAACTACGAAGACATCGTTTCGCAAAGACTAAATACAAAAAGCCACTAAATTAGTGGCCTTTTTTATAAACTAAACTCTGCTACTCGAATATTGGAGCATCATAGTTCTCTGCTTCATCCGTATAGGCCGTCACTATCGCATCATCAACTAGGCCTGTCTCAGCGACTACCTGAGTATCGAAAAAGTTTTGTATTTGCTTTCTACGTCCATGCGCCGCCCAAGACTCAGCATCTTTCCAAATCTCGTTAAAGACGATTGTGTATTCGTTTCTTGTTGCACTAGGGTGAGATATTTGACGAGTCAAAAGATATTGAACACAACCTTCTTCTCTATTCGCATCTGGTTCAAGAGCCTTGAGCACTTCAAACAATTCCGCTTCTTTATTTTCTTTGGGTTTAAATTGGGCTAGAACGTAAACTCGACTTGTCATAATACTGCCTCTAAAAATGCCATGTTTTATAGCGTTAAATACAAAAAGGCCACTCAAAGAGTGGCCTTTCTTATTTGCATAAATATGCAATTGTAATGGCAGGGGTGGAGAGATTCGAACTCCCAACACGCGGATTTGGAATCCGCTGCTCTGCCAATTGGAGCTACACCCCTAAAATTTTTTAACTATCTTCTTCAAAAAGATAGTGGCGGAGTGGACGGGACTCGAACCCGCGACCCCCGGCGTG
>NZ_JAWMPW010000016.1:0-98071 GCF_033101115.1 Vibrio sp. TH_r3
CTCTCGACCAAAATAGCTCAAGTCATCTTGAGTAATTTCAAATATCACGTTATCGATATCGAACTGTTTTGAATCAGATTCAATATCTCTCCGAACCAGATTCCAAATCTCACGAGAATTGCTGCCTGAGTTTTGAACTAATACCCTTTCAATGATTTGCTTTATTGGGTGGGTTTCAACATTAAGAGAAACTGACGCTTTAGTGCTCGCTTTTGATAGAGCACCCAGATTATTGTCATCTTCAATAAATCGGCTAAGTTCTTCTAAATCAATTCGAAGATCATCGGGGCTAACCCTCAACTTACCAGAACGGAAATAGTCTTTTTGGTCTTCTACAATCCCTTGCGGATTTTTGTCATACGTTCCGGCTGCCTTAGTTAGTATCACTGTCATATTAGAGAACATCTGAAGGCCTGACTTTCCAACAGCAAGCCTTGGAAAAGCCCATACATTTCTTCTTGGTTTCTTCATTTTTACAGGAAAGTAAGGAGTATTGTCGTGCTCAACTTTTCCGAAGTGTTCTTCAACAGTACCCCAACCAGAGATTTTTTCAGGCTGCTTTATTAATACAATACTAACGCTACGATTTTTATCGCTTTCAGCAAACCATTTTGAAGCTTCATTGGTTAAACCAACAATACCGTTATAACGAAAAACCCCATATACGTAACGAGTGCCATCTTTGGTATGAATAGCTCCCATTTTTTCAGAATTAACCATAGCAGAAAGTGACAATTCACCATTTTCGATTAACTCTAAGATATCTCCTTTAGTAAAAGAGGTTTTCTGTTCTATTTCTTCTATACGTATAAAGCGACGTTTTACCACTGCCTTTCCAACCACTCATTTTCTATTTTTCCGTAACGTAACGAGAAGCAATATTTCTACATTACGTTACGCTACATATACGCTAAAAGTGCCAGTTTACAAACTCACTAAATTCATCCACCAATGTTCTATATTCATTTATGCTAAACCCTCTTTCATAAAGATAATACTCTTCTAACTGAAACTGAATACCATATAACCTCATTTTATCTTTTTCGTTTATTGGTATACGTGAGTTAAACACATCCAAATAAATAGGCTTGCTATCTATTCGGCTGCTCCCTTTCAGTTCAGCGATAACAAAATTAGGTGGAAGAAAATAATTAAACTTTTTAGGTTTGTTTACACCTAAAGTAGATATGTTGATGAAATTGGTTCTGCCACCAGTAGTTTGCCCTCTTATAGCTCTGTACGAAGACATGTATCCGTGCCTGTGTCCAAACATATGACAGAAAGGAGTAACATCAAAATACTCAGCAAACCTATCCACTCGTGAATGTGATAAAAAGATTAGACGTTCAAGTGGAACTTTTTTTTCTTTCAAATTATTAACAACTTGACCTATATTCTTCTCCAATATTTTAGATCGAAGATCATAACAATCAACCCGATAATTCTGATATTCTGTACTTGATAAGAACTTTCTAAAACATGGAGATTCATAATATTGGGCGCGTTCTCGAAGTACTCTTTCCCTAGAAGTTATTTTTTCAATAGCATTCTTATATGTTTTAGTCCTCTTATCCCCATACCTTGTTGCAGCTAAGCTTCGATATCTGCCATACCTCTCAGGGAGTAATTTAAGTGCATCTATCTTTGTTGTACGTTCATTGATTGAAATCTCTAACTCTTTTGAATACTGCTGGATGATGCTTGAGTACTTCTTTGATATGTAGCTTTCTGTTTGGAGATATATTGGATTATTTCCCCACCCCATATCGCAGCCACTAAAACCTGAAAAATAATAGCCATTATATTCAATTATTTTATCGTGAATATGGTGACAGCTTGACCCTAAATCCGGACAGTCATACGGAATTCCACTATCCCAATTACCCAAGCAGTAAAATGTATCTTTCCCCAGAGTTGATATTTTTGACATTATTTTGCAAAAACCGTCTAGATCATTGCCCTGATCTGAACTAATGTCTCCTCCTACTACCACACAATCAAACGTTACTTTACTTGTTTTTATATAATCGATTAATACATCAACATACCATTCAATACCATGAATATCAGATAAACATAAAACCTTCAAAATCCTAACCTATCTCGCATTATTATTTCTATTTATTAATTGGTTAACTATACCACTACTTACTCAACCAATCAGGTTAACAGCGGCGGCTTTGTGCTCAGGCGCAAGGTGCGCGTATCTTAACGTCATTTTCAAATCTGAATGCCCAAGTAACTCACGAACAGTATTCAAATCTACCCCTGCCATAACTAACTTACTGGCAAAATGGTGGCGTAAGTCGTGAAAGTTGAAGTTCTTCAATCCGGATTGTTCAACCAATTTCAACCAAGGCTTTTTGATATCAGTAAGTGGCTTATCCTCTCCAGAGATAAACACATAAACAGCATTAGGATTAATAGCTCTCCATTCCGACAATACTCCCCAAACGGTATCATTTAGCGGCACTACTCTGCTTTTTTTAGATTTAGCAATAGTTCCTCTTACCGTAAGGTATCTGTTATCTAACGAGATATCTTCCCAACGTAACGACATTAACTCCCCTCTTCTAAGCCCTGTATTCATTGCGGTTAATATGATTGGCTCTACATAATCAACGAAATGAACTCCATTAAATGAAGGATGCAGTTCATTGCCTCTGGCTTCTCTATGACGGTTCGCTGAATCGCGCTTATCTCTAATCAGTTGGTCACGTTGTGCTACTGCATTGAGTAATCGAGATTCTTCTTCTGGAGAAAGATAACGGATTCGTGTGTTATCAAACTTTATGGATTTCACTTTTGAAAGATTGTGGCTTTCAATCAGTCCCCATTCAACAGCTCTAGAAAGAGCTCCTTTTAACGTATTAATTGAGTAGTTGATAGTTGAAGCAGCGCGACCTAGTTTTACTCTTCCGTTTTTCCACTTCTCAACATCCCAAGCAGTGATCTGGTCTAAGTCACGATTTAATAGATGCTTAAATTGGGATTTAAGATGATTGATAGTCTTCTTTGAAGTATTAGGGTTTCTAGCAATGAGGAAAGGTTCATATTTCTTATCAAGGAAGGTTTCAAAATTCAGATACTTTTTTCGCTTTGTTTCTTCTCTGGCTTTCTTCTTATCTTCCTGAACATTTTTACCTGTAGCTACTTCACCAAGCTTAGTCTTAGCAAGATCACGGGCTTGAGCAGGAGTAATATCAGTAGCTAATCCAATCTTATAGTTAACCTGTTTTCCGTTTAAGCGATAATAGACGTAATAAACAACCTTTCCAGACTCAAACTTGATAACATGAAAGCCTGATACTTCCGTATCATTTAATCGTCTTTCTTCCAGTGTCAGTGCTTTAATTGCAGCACTTGTTATCTTTTTCTTAATAGCCATTTTTCGCCCCAAATCACAACCGAACGTATTTATAGCATATTTATAGCACTTTCTTTGTTCTTAAGCGAACACTGGTGAACACTAAAAAACAAACATATCGCCATAAACAACAATTTATCAATAACTTAAATCCACATCATTGTTCATTGATGTTCATGGCAAAACAACAAAAAAGGCACTCATAATCGATCGGTCCGAAGTTCAAATCTGCGAGGGGCCACCAAATATATAAAGGCCTGAGAGCATTTTTGCTTCTCAGGCCTTTTTAATTACTAAGTAGTTTTTTATTGCCAAGTAATAAAGCTCTTCAGATAAGCAGAAACCAGAGACCTTGCCCTCAAGCTTTGACAACTTGCTTAGCACGTTTGTGCTGATACATTCTTTTATCAGCTAAGATCAAACAATCAGAAAAATTCCGGCATTCAAAACTGGTTGCTATACCAAAACTAAGGCCCGCCATAGGCCAGTCAGAGCCTTTTATTCCAACTTCGACATCAATTATTCTCTGCGTGACTTTGCTATATAGAGCTTCAACATGTTGAGGTTTATGCACTTTAACTAACCAAACAAATTCATCCCCACCAGTACGGTAAACTGGCCCCAAATCTTCAAGTTGTGTCTGCATAAGGTAACTCGCTTTTTTTAAAAAGCGGTCTCCACCATCATGCCCATAAGTATCATTGATGCTTTTTAAACCATCGCAATCAATAAATACCAAACAATAAGGGCGATGTTTTAATTGTTTAATTGCATCATTAAACCCTAATCGATTACCTAACCCTGTCAAACTATCAACTCGAGATTGAACATAAGTTTCCTGGTATTGTCTTTGTTGAAGCCTTAACCATTCAGTTAAAGAAAGTAAAATACAGAAACAATCAATTGCCAAGGCCACCACCACTAAAGTTTCCATAGAGGAGTGGAAAGGCAATTGTTTAAAATGAACCAAGACGTAATACGCTAAAGAAATACCATAACAACAGCTACCGATTAGATAGTACTTAGCAATAAAGTCTTTTTTCTTCAGCATTAGAATACCGGTTACAATCATTGTTGGAACCCAAACGGCTGCGATTAAATGAGACAGTAGGAAAGCAAGAGAAAATGGGACAAAAATAGTAAGCAAACCAATGGTTATACAGAACCAACCAAACCATTTGAACCATCGATTAGTAAGTAAGAAATGTTGTGGGAAATTAAATAACAAGCGTGTGTAATAACTTGCAAACGCTACTGCAAATGGGAATAAAATAATCCCAAAATAAACCGGATTCAGGCTACCTGTTGGCAGTAAATACCCCCAAGCTCCGGATGCGGCAAACCACCCTACTCCATGCAGCCCGACATAACCAGCACAAGCCAGCGTGACTGGTAATAATGTGCGAAGATAACCAAATAAAGCAATCATTCCTAATGTAAGCATGACAGCAATCGAACCGAGCGTTAGGGTGTTATCTCGAAAAAGGTTCGCATAAAATTGGCGTTCGGATTGCAAAGTAACATGGATTGCAGTGGGAAACTTCTGAGCTTCGACATAAAGGAAAAGCGTACCTTTTTCCTTCGCATTTAGTGCCAATATAAAACTTTGTTTATGCAGTTGGCGAATACCTTCACCGTTTAACTGATCAAAATTAAGTACTTTTTCAACGTGGCCATTGCTTGATTGCCAAAACCCCCAACCTTGATCCAAGTAATTGGCATTAATCGTAACAACTTGATTAGATCGTTGTGAATGAGAGTTGCTAACCTCAAGACTAAGTGCAAACGCACCTACTTCACCAAATGTTGAGCCAACTTTTGGTGCTGATTCAATATGATTTTTTAAAACCGACAAATCAACGGGCTGAGCAAGTAGTGGCATGCGATACCAAGACGCAAAGTCATCTGCTAAGACTGCCTGATCTCTACTAATTTGGACAGGAGAGGCAAAACTAGATTGCACACATATGGCTAATAGGCTAACAAGCAAAACCAAAATCCGCATAAAATGAGAATGATTCCTATAATAAGTATACAAACTAGCATAGACGAGTTTATAACAATCTGGAAACAATTTTCTTATATGCTGAAAGCAAATAATACATATTGATGCATATATTTGTTAAGGGGGAACTCTTTCTTTAAAAAATTATTATCGATATAAAACTAGATAAATCATATAGAAAATACACGAGGAAAAATATCCCTATGCAGATATATAAAAACAGGGGATAAAGATAACATATGCTACCTTTATATTTTAAAAACTCACGCCTTCAAAAACAATAATTGTAAAACCAAAGACGTGAATTTAATTACTCATTTTTAATAATTAAGCTGATTTCAACCCATAAGTACTAAACTTACCCAGAACAATTTGCATTTCTTTCGTTGATAATTTTGGTATATCTGACGAAATTGCTGCTACTTTTAAATATAACTGAGCAAGTACTTCAACCTCATTAGCAAGCCACAAAGCTTTCTCTAAACTCACTTCCATGGTTAACATGCCATGGTGTTGCATTAAAATTGCTTTACTACTACATATACCTTCACTAACACTATTCGCTAATTCTTGTGTACCAAATGTAGAATAAGGTATACAAGGAACATGATCTGTCCCTGTTACCGCAACCATATAATGTAATGCTGGTATTGCAATGTTTAGTATTGATACTGCAGTAGAGTTAACCGCATGATTATGAACCACAGCATTTAACTCAGGTCTTGCAGCAAAGCAAGCTAAATGAAAGTGCCATTCACTTGATGGCACCTTTTCTTCTTCATGTACACCATATTTATCTACATATACAATCATTTCAGGTGTTAGTTTATTATACGGAATTCCACTTGGTGTAATCAGCATTCCTTCTAGATAACGAACACTCACATTTCCAGATGTACCTTGATTTAATCCTAATGCATCCATTTGCAAACAAGTATCTATAATTTGTTGGGCTAGCTGTTTTCTTTTCATGAGTATGTCCTTAGAAAAATGGAGTCTCATGACTCCAAAAAATAACCAACTAGGCGATTTTTGATTCTTTTAAATCATCAAACATTGCTGCGAGTGCACTTTCTGTTGCTGCACAGACACCACGCTCAGTAATTAAACCAGTAATGTATTTGGCTGGAGTAACATCAAAAGCATAGTTACCACAATCAGTTCCTTTAGGAGCAGTATTAACCCAACTCAAGTTTCCAGATGGATCAATACCATAAACATGTGATTGTTCTTTTCCCGCTCTCTGCTCAATAGGGATCTCTCTAACACCGTCATATACAGACCAATCAATAGTTGGTGAAGGCAACGCAACATAGAATGGAACTTCGTTGTCATGAGCGGCTAAGGCTTTTAAGTAAGTCCCGATTTTATTGCACACATCACCTTTAGCCGTAGTACGGTCTGTACCAACAATGCAAAGGTCAACTTCACCATGTTGCATGAGATGCCCTCCAACATTGTCAGCAATCAAAGTATGTGGCACACCATGAGAACTTAATTCGAATGCAGTGAGCAAACCTTGGTTACGTGGGCGAGTTTCATCGACCCATACATGTACTTTAATTCCTGCTTCGTGAGCTTTATAAATAGGAGAAATCGCTGTGCCCCAGTCAACCGTCGCCAACCACCCAGCATTACAATGCGTTAAAATATTGACAGTACTACCTTCTGGTTTTTCACTAGCAATTTTTCTTATGATTTCTAAACCATTTTCACCTATTTTCTCACACAGTCTCACATCTTCATCTGCAATAGTCTTCGCTAGCTCGTAAGCTACTGCTTGGCGTTCACCTTCTAGTAATTGCTTCAATTCAATAAACACTCTATCCAACGCCCATTTAAGGTTAATGGCTGTGGGACGCGTTTCGATTAATACGTCATAACATTTTTGTAAATGTTCATCACTGGAGTTTTCTCGCATTCCAAGAGCCATACCATAAGCAGCAACCGCTCCAATTAAAGGCGCACCTCTAACCCACATATCCTGAATAGCGGTCGCAGCTCTTTCCATTGATTTTAGTGAAATAACTTGAATTTCAAAAGGTAGTTTAGTCTGATCCAAAATTTCAATAGACCATCCATCCTGACCAAGCCAGACTGTACGTTGATGCTTTCCATTAATTTTCATAGTAACCTCTTAACAACTTTGTGCTAACTGTGAAACAGCCGCAACATTCCTATAGTTCTTTGCATTAACAATTAGCTCTCGGGCTAATTTCAACGCTCGACGTTGGCATTCGCCACGAAGTTGAGCATTTTCAATATTTTTAAAGTCGGCGACTCCAGCAAACCCAATGATTCGACGGTTAATCTCTAAGCCAGCGTTTACCAATGTGTCTTCAAAAAGCGTGGTAAAGAACGTCAACTGAGCATTTTTCAATACTTGAGCTCCCAACCCTTTTTGATATATTTCAACTGGATATGCATCGCCCTGTGTTTTCTCATCCCAAAGTTGAGTAAAGTTAGAGACGAAAACTTCCCATGTCTCCGATATAACATTCAATAAATAGTCTTGATATTGTTCACATTTTTCACTATCACCTTCCCAACCAGGTCTTGAAAAATAAGCCATCAACAAGTTGCCCACGTAGTTACCGAGATCGAATGACATTGGCCCCATAAAGCCAAACTCAGGATCAATTACTTTGGTATTTTTTTCTGTGACCATTATTGAACCAGAATGAAGATCGCCGTGAAGTAAAGCTTGTGCTTCTGTCATAAATTTGTATTTATAACGCATCGCCACTTGGATCATTTCTTCGTCTTGCCATACTTTACGCACATCGGTATCTAACTCAGGTGAATTCCAATTATTACGTTCAGCATCAAAGTACGGCTCAGTAAAAATAAGATCTTCAGTTATTTTGCAGAGTTCATGATTAACGGAAAACTTAGCGACTAAAGCTTTTTTATCTTCGGCGGCCATGCCTAAATCCGACGTATAGAACAACGTCTTAGCTAGAAATGCACCAATATCCGAGCCAATTTTTGGAAAAATTTTGCCTGCCATTAGTTCTTTTCGCAAAATGACATGTGGCGATAAATATTCCATTGCAAAAATCGCCATAGTGTCATCATAAAAATATACTTGGGGTACTAAATCATGACCGGCGAATTGCGCTTCTATTTTCAGAACATTATATTCAAAAAAAGCACGAGTCAGTGATAGCTGCCAACTTTCTCCTGCAGCTCTAACATAAGGCAGAGCTTGTTTTACTACGATAGTTTTGGAAAGCCCTTCTACAATAAAAACTAAATTCAAATTCCCATCGCCAACTTCTTTTACTTTCCATTGACTTGGTTCACCACCTAAAACTAAATTATTAGAGAACTTTGTTTGTAAATATTTTGGTAGAGATTCACTGTTTAACGGCGTATAGCCAGATGGAACGGTATTAGACATAATGACCATCCTAAATTATTTTTTGGCTTAAAATTAGGGCGCTCAATCTCGCCCTAGACGAAGATACTTAGTTTATTTTAGGCATTGGCATCCAATCTGAGACTAAGACAGTTGACGATGAAAATGATGGAATTTTATTGACTAAGTCATCCATATTTTTAATATCTTGCTCATTCAACATATCTTGAGTAATTAAAACAGGAGGAACCGTCACTTGATGATCAACACTATCGCCTTTAAGTAACGTCGCTAGTGCTCGTACACTTACCTCTCCCATTATGGATGGATTAGTTGCTACAGTAGCAACCCAAGCACTATTTGGTTCACGCATCGCTTGGATATCTGAGTTAGAAATATCTGCACTATATATTTTTACACTGTTCGAAAGTCCAGCTTCATCAACTGCGATTTTGATTCCTTTTGCAAATTCATCATAAGGAGAGAAAGCAACTGATATATCAGGATTGGCACGAAAAACTGCAGCCGCTTGGTCTGCTACTTGGTTAGGAATCGGATTATTCATAGTCCCAAAACGGGCGACTTCATTAATACCCGAGTATTTTTCTTTGAATTCAGTAAAGACTTCATCACGACGATCAAGCGGTGGAATTCCCGGCACATATACATACGCAGCTTTCCATGTATCTCCATTATCTTGTATTGCTTGATCTAATGACATTTGAGCAATTAAATGATCATCTTGGTTAATTTGTGGGATACTTGGGTTTTCGGTATTAACATCAAATGCAACCATTTTAATACCATTTTGTACTGCCAGTTCAGCTAAATCTTTAATAGAGTCAGTAAAGCCATGTTGTAGAACAATACCATCGTAACCTTTCATAATGGCTTGCTCTAGCTGATTCCGTTGTAGTGACGCATCTTGACGAGCGTCATATACATCTAGTTTAAATCCTAAAGCTTCAGCTTGACGTTTCACCCCTTTTAGGTACAACTCAGGAAAATCACCTTGTGATAAGTAACGTACATGAGCAATACGCATTTCTTTTCCATCAAATGGATTATCAGTACTTCCTATTGCGTATCCAGAAACCATCGCTCCAGCGATAGCAGAACAAAGAGTTAGTTGTGTTATGGTTTTCATTATTATTTCCTTGTAGTTATACACGTTATGGTGGTACACGTTATGGTTATGCACGTTTTTTGGATAAACCGAACGTAAACATTAGCGCTGCAACTAGCACTAAGCCTTTGATAAAATCTTGTGTGTAATAAGGCGTATTCATCATTGTCAGACCATTAAGTAAAACACCGACAAAGAGAGCACCTATTGCCGAACCTTGAGCATTGGGTCGAGCAGCACCTAATACTGCAAAACCAATCAAAGCTCCTGCCACACCATCCATGAGTAAAGAATTCCCAGAACTAACATCACCACGCCCAATTCGTGCCGCAAGTAATATGCCACCAATAGACGCGTACACTCCTGACATTACATAAGCGACATATCGATAAAATTTAATACGCGCACCTGCAAGTTTTGCTGCCTGCTCATTTGAACCAATGGCATACATAACTCGTCCATGACGTGTCCTTTCTAAAAATAAATAAGTAACAACTGCAAGAAAAAGCATTATCACAACGGGTACAGGAATAATCTCGAATATACGAGCACGACCAAGATAAAGAAAACTTTCTGAAAAAGTCCCGCTTGCTGTTTCTCCATTAGAGAGGCTCATACCTGTTGAGATAGAGCGTCCTTGAGTAGGAATCAGTTGTAATCCTAACAATAAAAACATCATTCCGAGTGTAGCCAGTAGGTCTGGAACTTTCATTTGCACTGTCATAAAACCATTGACTAAACCAACTAAAACACCAACAGCTATAGCAGCTAAAATAGCAAGAGTAGTACTACCATCAAAAACAACCATGACATAACTAGCTGTCATCATTGAGAAAGCAGCAGTAGAACCAATAGACAAATCAAACCCATCAACGGCGAGAGTTGCTGTAACACCTAAAGCAAGAATCGCGACAATCGATACTGATTGAAGAATGATCATCATATTAATCGTGCTTAAAAATGCAGGTTCTGAAATTGAAAATAGGATCAACATCAGCGCAAGCAAAATTAGTAACCCGTACTTAATGGAAAATTCACGCATATTTTTCATTAGTAACATCCTCTGTTGTTATTATATTTTCTTGTTTTACTGGCGATGCAGCAGCTATTTGATTAATAAGAGTAGGCATATGTATTTGGTCTATTTGATGATCTCCCATTAAATTACTTTGATTGAAAACAATAATTCGATCAGCAATTTCAAGAGCTTCTTCAACATCTGTACATACAACGATGGTAGCTCTGTTAGTAGATGTGGCACGTAGTAGTTTTCCAATTTGTCGACGAGATGAAATATCGACGCCTTGGAACGGTTCGTTGAGTAATAAAACATGGCACTTATCCATCATCCAACGTGCTACCATTGCTTTTTGCTGATTACCACCAGATAAAGTCGTCATCAGTTCATCTTGATCGGTGTACTTTACTTTTGTTGTACGGATTGCCTCTTCAACATGTTTTCTTTCCTTCTTCCTATTAATAAAACCAAAAGAAGAAAATTGTTTTAGAAACGGCAGACTTACATTCTTTTCTATCGAAAAATCAGGAATAAGAGCATTATTACCTCGGTCTTCTTGCACCATAAAAATCCCACTTTCTATCGCTTGTGTAGGATTAATTGGCTTCCAAGGGTCTCCATTAAGTTTTACCTGACCACTAGAAAATGCATTCATGCCAAAAATACCTTCAATCAAAGAAGTACAACCAGAAGAGAGTAATCCAGTTAACACAACGACTTCATCACTATGAAACGTAAGGTTAAATGGCTGAGCTTCAGGGACAAGTTGGACATTATCTAACTCTAAAATTTCTGCTCCTCCAATTTGATATTGATGAGTCACTGCACCTACTGCGTGCCCCAGCATAGAGTCAACAGCTTCGTCATAATTTAATGGCGGCTCAAAATACCCTACTATTCTTCCTTCTCTAAGAGCGGCAATGCTATCTGCTAAACTTCGAATATCTGACATACGATGAGAAATATAGACCACTGCGACGCCTTGGCTACGCATAGTATTAACAGCCTCGAATAATTTGATTGATTCGGTATCAGAAAGAGAAGATGTAGGTTCATCAAGAATTAAAAGCTTCGGCTTATCAGAAATTGCTCTCGCAATAGCAACTAATTGCTTATCTGCCTGGGACAGTTCTGATACTTGTGTATCAAGCGGTAGTGTTAAACCAATTTTGTCCGCCAATGGTTTAGCTTGTAATTCTAATTGTTTCTGAGAGATATAAGTGCCAAAACTGCCATCACATAACTTGTCGAGCAACAAATTTTCTGCAATATTCAGGTCCTGTACAACACCATCATTAATAATCTGATGGACAGTTATAATGCCTGCTTCACGTGCCAATTGTGGTGTTGAAACATCTACTCTTTGGCCATTTATTAATATCTCTCCGCCATCAGCACAATAAACCCCACTTAAGATTTTCACTAATGTAGACTTACCTGCCCCATTTGCTCCCATCAATGCGAGTACGCTTCCACCTTTAATACTTAATGTAACATCATGTAGCACGATATTTTTGCCAAAAGATTTTTCAATGGCTCGTATCTCAATTATATTTGTTATATCTACCATGACCGCTCCATCTGTCATTTGTTTTTACAAAAGTAATAATAAAAGAACAATTGTTAACATTTCTGTGACAAAGTTATCAGTTTAAATAATGAGCTATTTTTCCAAATAAAATATGTTTAAAAATTAGACATCAATCAAATATCACTCCTTTTTGCAATATCATACAAGCATATGGGCGCATATCATTAGTACTAATGACTAATTGACACTCACGTACCATTTGATAATAAATGTGCCTATCAACTAACTTATATTGATGATCGCTCTCATCTGAATTTTGCTGTATCTTTATGAAATCTTTGGCAGATTCAGTTAAATTAGGACTATTATCTTGAGACATAATAAAAAATGGTGTATCTGAAAATTCGTCCATAGGAAAATATTTCAACAAGGTAGACAAGGTCGTTGAGGCATCAATACCAACTAACGATATATGAGTGAAAGCACAATGCGAATATGACGGAAAGTTTGCATCAACAATAGCTAGACGATCACCATGCCCCATTTTACTTAGTGAAAAAAGCAGTTCTGGATTTAGAATTGGATCAATACTCTTAAGCATAAATTTACCTTTTGTATTTAATTAAAAACAAAAGTATATTGTATTTTTACTGTTTCTGCGAATTAGCAAATCTTTTATAATTATCGAGTGTGGAATAATAAATATAGTAATGACTATCATAGGAGAAGGGCGCTAATGACAGGAAATGTATTAGAGAACGTTAGTTCATTCAATAATGATCCAGTTCTACATGCTACTTGGCTTTACTACCAAGAAGGACTCAGCCAGACTGAAGTTGCTAAATTAATGGGGATTTCACGGGTTACCGTTGTGAAATACTTGCAAACAGCTAGAGAAAAAGGATTGGTACAAATAAACCTTGATCTAAACACATTCTCTTCTATTGATAGTGCACTTCATATCAAAGAAAAATTCTCACTTCGACGCGTTGTAATTGTCCCTGATGGAGAACACGTAACTCAGCGTGAAGACTCAAAATTAATGCGTGAACGTCTTGCTCGTGCTGGAGGTATGTACTTAAATCAAGTTATTGAAAATGGGGATGTTCTTGGTGTCGCATGGGGGAGAACTATTCATCAAATGAGTCACTTAATGACACCAAAAAGTTGTAAAAATGTCACAGTCATGCAAATGCTTGGTTCGATGCCTGCGCAGCCAGATTTCACTACTATAGAATCGTCATCTCAGTTGGCACATAAACTATCTGGTAGTGTGGTATCTTTGCATGTACCAGCTGTCGTTTCTAGCTCAAGATTAGCAGTAGAACTACAAGCAGAACCTATAATTCGTGCGAATTTCGATGCTTTAACCCGCTGCAACAAAGCTCTTTTTGTTGTTGGTAATTCACTTGATGAAAATCCGCTTATTCGTGTTGGTGTTTTATCTAAAAAAGAGATGGATAATTACCGAAAACTGGGAGCTGTTGGAGTAATTTGTGGCAGGTTTTATGATCGCTTAGGTCAACCTGTAGTTTCTGAAATTGATTTGCGTATTCTAGGCATAAATTTAGCCCAGCTTCGTCAAATTAATCATCGTATTTTTGTCGCTGGAGGACAACGTAATTATGATGCAACTTTAGGTGCAATCTTAGGTGGATATGTATCAGACTTAATAGTAGATGAAGGAACGGCAGAATTTTTAGTAAATATTGAAGTACCAAAGTCCAATCAATAGACTAAAATCCACCCATTAACTTATTAACTTATTAACTTATTAACTTATTAACTTAGAGTAATCACTCAATAAAAAGAAACACGGGAGTCTACTCATGATAAAACGCAACGAGCGACTGACTCTCGCTCGATCATTTCAAACATTACCGATGAACGTGTCGCAACCATATTGCTAATATCTTGAAAAATTAGCAATATGGTAGAGGAATAATGTTAAACCCTGAACTTATAAACCTTCAAACATCCTTATACGAGCATTCCTGAGATGAGTCCTCATAGCGAGTTCAGCTGCATCTTCATCTTGCTCTATGATAGCTTGAACAATCTCTTCATGTTCTTTTTGGGCTATTTCAAAACGTTTATTTGAAGAGTGTAACGAAAGCGTACGTGTTAAGTTCATTCCTTGCCTTATATTATCTTGCAAAGAAGAAAATACTTTAGTGTAATATTCGTTATTAGAAGCCATCGCAACCGAATAGTGAAAACGATAATCATCATCTGTTGCTAAATTATTATTTTTATTTGCCTGATAAATCGCTTCTGAGGCAGCAATTAAGTTTTTTAGTTGCTGCTCTGTTCGGCGACCTGCAGCTAATCTAGCAGCACCACTTTCCAAATGAATTCGAAACTCGAAGCATCTCTGAATATCTAAAATACTCGAAACAGCGGCAAATTTTAGTACTGTACTTTCTGGTTTTTGAATCACAAAATTACCAGAACCTCGACGAGATACAACTAAACCATCTTCTTTTAAACGAGTCAGAGCTTCCCTTATTATAGTGCGAGATACTCCATAAGTTTCGCTTAGCTTTGCTTCAGTCGGCAATTTACTATTAATTTCATAGTCATCAATGATACAACTCAATATTTTTTCATAAATAATAGAAGCCATTGATTTTACTGATTTTGAATTGTTATTAGACATACTAATACCGAAAATACTGCGTCAATGTAGTAATGGCGTCAATGTAGCATAGGTTGTTTGAGAATTAAATCTGGAGAAGTAAACGAAAAATTGTCAATCGACAATATGCGGCAAACTATTAAGTCATTTGCCGCATAACCTTGAAGAAATGAATAAACAAGATCTACGTAACTCCATCTAAACGTATTTTTCTATCCAACCTAAACCATCTAAGGTATTTGTTTTAGGAATATATTCACATCCAACCCATCCTTTGTAACTAATCGATTCAAGATGTTTAAATAAAAAACTATAATTTATTTCACCCGTTCCAGGTTCATGACGACCTGGATTGTCTGCTAGTTGTAAATGACCAATAATAGATAAGTTTTGCTCAATGGTTCGAGATAAGTCACCTTCCATTATCTGCATGTGATAAATATCGTATTGAAGTGTTAAATTACTGCTATCGACATCGTTCTGAATTTTTTTCGCTTGCTTTGTACTATTAATAAAAAACTCAGGAATATCAATAGTATTGATAGCTTCAAAAACTAATGCAATACCAGCTGTTTTCAATTCTTCCGCAGCAAAACGTAAATTATCGACCAATGTTCTGTATGCATCTTCTTCTGATACTGTTGATGGTTTTTTCCCTGCTAAACAATTTACTTTTTTACAATTCAATGCATGTGCATATTCTATCGCTTGAGCAACCCCAGAACGAAACTCATCAATTCGATCTGGGTGACACGCAATACCACGTTCGCCTGCATTCCAGTCTCCACAAGGAAGATTGAAAAGCACTTGAGTTAACTTGTGTTTTGTTAATTCATTTGCGATGGCACTATGAGAAAAATCATAAGGAAATAAATATTCAACGCCTTCAAAGCCTGATTTAGCAGCTGCTTCAAAACGTTGCATGAATTCGTATTCGGTAAATAACATAGATAAGTTAGCTGAAAATTTATACATTTTTTACTCCTAATTACATTTGAACTGAGATGTTCAAAATACCTGACTACCTAAATGACAGTTGAAGGTTATGTTGAGAAAAATCATATTCATTGAAAAATTCACTTCTTAAAAACTTTCAATTGTTACCCTAGCCAACTTTTCATAATGAAGAGCAAGTGCCGCATGATCACTGCCCCCTTTATCGTCATTTCGTAGTGCTTGCATCATTTCCATAACTGCTGCGGTTAAAGGAAGTTGAGCTCCCAATTCATGTGAGGTATCTAGGGCATTTGTCAGATCTTTAATATGCAAGTCAATACGAAACCCTGGTTCAAAATTACGATTTAGTACCATTGGAGCTTTTGCTTCAAGTACTGTACTACCAGCTAACCCGCCTCGAATCGCTTCAAATACTAATTCAGGATCAACGCCCGCTTTTGTAGCAAGTGAAAAAGCTTCTGACATAGCCGCTATATTTACAGCAACAATGACTTGGTTCGCTAATTTAGTTACATTACCTGCGCCCAATTTGCCTGTATGCACAACAGAACCGGCCATCGATTTCATTACATCGAAATATTTGTCAAATAGTGCTTTATCCCCACCAACCATAACTGATAACGTTCCATCAATAGCTTTAGGTTCACCGCCACTCACTGGTGCATCTATCAGATTAATATTCTTTTCAGCGAGTGCATTACCTATTTTTTGGCTTGCTATTGGATTAATTGAACTCATATCAATAACTGTTGTGCCTGGTTTCGCTCCTTTAATAATGCCATTTTCATCAAGTGCTACAGACTCAACATGTGGTGAATTAGGTAACATGGTAACAATTACCTCACATCTCTCCGCTACATTTTTAGCATCGAGACCAGTTTCAGCGCCTGCGTTTTTAAGTTCTTGAATGGCTTCTTTATTAAAATCATAAACAACTACATCGTAACCAGCTTTAAGCAAATTTTTGCTCATTGGTTTACCCATTATTCCAAGACCGATAAAACCTACTTTCATAACGTTTCCTTTTAATATGTTAAGTATTTATTAGTTATCATTGAGAAAATTAATTTTTGTTGATAAATTTTTCTGCCAAATGTTGCGTAGCTGATCTAAACAAACCAACATCCGCTCCGACAGCAACCAAAGTCGCCCCCCAAGAAATATAACGCCTTGCGTCTTCTTCTGAACCCGTAAGAATCCCTGAAGGCTTTCCAAATTGTTTTGCTTTTTCAAAAACTTGCTTAATAGCCGATTGAACATCAGGATGATTAATATTGCCTATATGACCTAAAGAGGCAGCAAGATCACTTGGTCCAACAAATACTGCATCAATTCCATCCACACTTAGAATATGGACAAGGTTGTCCAAGCCATGTTGATTCTCTATTTGAACAATGACAGTAATGTTCTCATTAGCAGACTTAAAATAATCTTGGATGGTGGCATAGGCATTTCCGCGGTGCGATAGTGATACACCACGAATTCCTTGTGGAGGATATCGGGTAGCGGAGACGGCCTTAATTGCATCTTCTTTAGTTTCTACAAATGGCACTAATATATTGTAAAAACCTAAATCTAGTACTCGCTTGATCATTACTGGATCAATTGAGTGAACTCGTACAATTGGTGTAGAAAGGCTTTCTTTCAATGCCATTAATTGCGGAATTAATGAAAGCTCATCGTTCGGTGCATGCTCAGCATCAAGCAATAACCAATCAAAACCGGCCAGGCCTAACATTTCAGCGGTGATTGGAGATCCTATACTGCTCCAACAGCCAATAAGTTGCTCAAAATTACGAAGCTTTTGACGAAAATTATTTGGATATTGAGTTTCGTTCATATTCGTTCCTATTTAGATATCAGTTTTATTCACAGCAATATTATCTGATCACTGACACTAAAACGAACTAATAAATACTAATAAATACTAATTTGTGAACTGGTTCATATATTCGTAAATGATACGTGTAAAATAAAATATTACCTAACCCAACAAAATAAAGTTAAAATTAATAACTAAAAATCAATGCCTTATAATATAAATTGTTTTTTTTATTTAATTTTAAAATATGAAATTATGCAATAAGAATCACATTCTCAATATTTTTTCGAATTACTCCTGATCACAAAACAACAAATATGCATTTATTTATACAACTTTACGGTGGTAGCATGCATTTAGAACATCAAGTAAGGCCTAATTAAAAATACAAAATATCAACTAGCCATAAGGTGAAACTGTAATGAAATCGATGAAAATGAGATTGAGCTTCTTGCTATCAGGAATACTTTTAGCCTCTTCCGTCAATGCTGCTGCCTTTCCAACCAGGGATATAAGAATGATTGTGCCTTGGCCTGCAGGCGGAGGTGCGGATGCAATATCTAGAAAAATAAGTAATATCGCGGAAAAAGAACTTCCAAATTCAATTTATGTAGAAAATATTGGAGGAGCGATCACGGCTACCGGCTTAATGCAGATGACGAAATCACGTCCAGATGGCCATACAATAGGCGTGCTAACATATGACAGTATCATTACCCTACCACGAGGTAATATGGTACCTGGATACTCGCTAGATAAAATGAAACCAATTGCACGTATAACTAAAGAAGCAGATGCTTTTGTTGTTTCGAAGAAATCAGGTTTCAATTCGTTAACTGAAGTTATCGCAGCGGCTAAGAAGACCCCTAATAAAGTACGGGTAGGCGTTGCACCCAAAGGTTCTGGTCCATACCTTGCAATTAAGCGTTTAGAGAAAATGCTCGACGTTGATTTTAACGTCATTTCATATCCAGGTTCGTCTACTGCTGAAGCCGAAGCATTATTATCAGGTGAATTAGATGCGGCTATTTCGAGTCTGGGAGATTTCAACGGCATTATCTCATCAGGTGATGCAAAAGGTTTGGTAGAATTATCTTCAGAACAAAACCCATCGTTCCCTTCCGTTCCACCAATTAGTTCATTAGGTTACAAAATCGAAACCGGAAGTTTCATTCTAATTTCTGCTCCAAATAGAACACCAGATGACGTAATCGCCATATTGGAATCTGCCTACAAAAAAGCTTACGAAAGTAAAGAATTTCAGGAGTGGGTGGCTAAAGTGGGTGTAACGCCAAGCTGGCTAGATTCTAAACAAACCTCAGAATGGATAACAGATCTACAAACCGCGACATTTTCTGTTATGGACGAATTCGATCTCTAAAATATTTCCTGCATTTATTAGATATTGAACATGTTAAATTTATAGTCCTTTCTTTTGAAAGGACTCATCTGAGGGAATATATATGTCTTGTAAAATTGAGCATATAAAAAACTCTGGTTTTTATATTATTACATTTTTTGTTTCTTTATTTTATTTTGGTACCGCATTTTCACTTGGAGCACCTATCGACAACGGAAGTATTGAGCCATCTTTTTTTCCTCTAGTCTTAGGAGGGTGCGCAACCATATTTAGTGGATTAGTTCTACGAAACAACATCAAAAAAAACACACTGACACAACAAACTTCGCCAAGAAAAACGTTAACCGATATTGGAGATCGAAAGGTATGGTTAGTCGTATTCATTACCGCAATTTACATTACACTGTTTAGTATTATTGGCTACTTTTTATCATCCATCTTATATGTGTTCTCAATCATTACTCTTTTTTCAGGAAATAAAGACGCTTTACTTTCTAAGCTATTAATTTCTATTGTTATAGTTGTTATAGGCTATTTGATTTTTGAACAACTATTTAGCATTCGGCTACCAACACTAGAGGTATAGTCATGGATTTTATATTAATGGTATTTAGCAGTTTTTCATTATTATTTCAACCAGTTACCTTGATATATGTAGTCTTAGGTTTTTTTATTGGAACCATATTTTCTGCAATACCTGGGTTAACTGCAACGTTAGCACTAGCATTACTTCTTCCGTTGACGTATAGCCTTGATGTAACTACCTCACTGATGGCATGTGCAAGTATATATATGGCAGGAATGTGTGGTGGTAGTATTACCGCAACAACAATAAATATACCTGGTGCTCCATCCTCTATGATGACTGCATTGGATGGTTACCCGCTTCAACAACAAGGGAAAGGCGCATTAGCATTAGGTCATGCTTCTCTTGGCTCTATGATTGGTGGAGCATTAGGTGCCCTTTTACTTATTGCCTTAGCACCATACATAGCACAGGTTGCATTACTGGTAAAAACCACCGGAAAATTTTCACTCATTGCTTTCGCAGTGGTAGTTATCGTTATATCTCAACGTGGAAAAATACTGAAAGCCTCTGTGGCACTCTGTCTAGGATTAATGACTGCAACAATTGGTTTAGACTCAATGGTACCTATGACTCGCTTCACATATGGAGTACCAGAATTAACCGCTGGTATAGAGCTAATGCCCATTATAATAGGTGCATTTGCTATTAGTGAAATTCTAAGTCAGGCAAGTAAATTAAATCAAAAAGATCAAATTAAAGAGGCATTAAAAAATGTAAGTAGTGTACGTCGTCGTGACTTCTTACCTCCTTTATCTGATATCAAAAAAATAGGCGTACTGTGTTATGTGAAATCCGCACTCATCGGTTTTTTGGTGGGCACATTACCTGGGGCTGGTGGTTCAATGGGAAGCTTCTTATCCTATGTTGAAGCAGTGAGAACGTCTAAAGATCCAGATTCTTTCGGTAAAGGAAACCCTAAAGGAATAGCTGCAGCAGAAGCGGCAAACAACGCAGTATGTGGTGGGGCTATGGTACCTATGTTAACTTTTGGTATTCCCGGAGATCCCATTACCGCGATTGTTCTTGGAGTATTGATTATTAATGGCATCCAACCCGGACCACAATTAATGGCTGAGCAAGCTACTTTAATTGCACCAATGCTTGCATCGCTACTCTTTAGTGCAGTAGTAATGGTCCCTTTAACACTATTTTTAATCGGTCCATATTTTATTAAAATAGTATCCATCAGAAAAGACGTACTTTATGGTTCTATTGCTCTTTTATCTGTTGTAGGAAGCTATGTTGCCACCTACTCTCCATTTCAAATGGGAGTAACGTTACTTATAGGTGTTATTGCTTATTACATGAGAAAAAATGACTTTCCAATTGTAACAATGCTCTTAGGATTTATTTTAGGACCAGATCTTGAAGAGTTTTTTAGAACATCTCTGGCGTTATCTAACGGTAATCCAATGACATTTATTACCAATTTGGATAGCTTATTCTTCATTGTATTAACTGGATTTTTTATCTATTTCTTAGCGATTAAAAAGCCAATAACTAGTCCTGTATCAGTGAAATCCTAAATCGTCATTAATTACTACAACTATTTAATATCGCTAGACGGATATAAAATAAACTAACAATGCCCAAATCCAGATTGCTTTTATTTAAAACGATAAATCGAAATGATTTGGGCAAATTTAGTCTTAAACCTACCCTTTGATTGTGATTACAAAATATCATAACCTACCGAATTGCGACTGACTCTCGCTCGATCATTTCAAACATTACCGATGAACGTGTCGCAACCATATTGGGAGAGCTAATTGCCGTGATCAATTTATAGATAGCAGATTGAGCTATTCTATTATAGTCAGTGGTTAACGTTGTTAGAGGTGGATTAGAAATCGCACTAACACTAAGATTATCAAATCCGACAACTGAGATATCTTCAGGGACTCGTTTATTAATGCTAGGTAACGATTCAATAATAGATAAAGCGACCATATCACAAAGACACAGTATCGCCGTACAGTCATCAAAGCGGTTTTCCTCTAGCAATAAAGGAATGATTTCTCTAGCGCCAAAATCGCCCATAGAGTTACGGATCAAATCCTTACCTTGTAATCCTCTTAACGGTTTTACTCTATCTGCATAATGCACAAAATCTATAACTGATTCTTTAGGATCATGCTCTACGCCAGCCATGCTTAACGCACGTAAAAAACCACTGGTTCTTTGATAAGTAGAGTGTCGATCATTGGCTGTGACTAACTTGATTTTTTTATGTCCTTTCGCCAATAGGTATTCCGTTGCCATAAACGCGCCAAATTCATAATCCGGTGAAATACTTGGCGTTTGCATTTTAGGGTCAACACCATTAATGATAACCGCAGGGACTTTCTCTTGTTGGGTTAAGTGAAGCAATTCTTCGTTAGGGTTACCCAAGATGAGCAGAGATTGGGTTTTAGCGAGCTTATCTTTGAGTGAATGAGAGTTGTTAATTGGATTTAATACCGACATTTCTAGCACGATGGACAGCTTACTTGCCTCGACTTTAAGTTGATTCAGTAACGTCCCGTAAAAGGTATGAGGAGCAAAAGCAGAGTCATCACAAAACACCGTAATTTTGTCCAGATTCATCGGAATTTCAAGAGAGGTTTTACGTTTTACATAACCAATTTCAGAGATGATCGTTTCTACTTTTCTAGCCACATCACTCTTTACCAAATTGCTCCCGTTCAAAACTCGAGACACGGTTGTTTTTGACACACCAGCGAGAGCGGCTATCTGATCTAATGTGGGTTTTTTATGTGATTTTTCCAATGTTTTCAAAAGATTTCCCTACTAGAATAAAACTCAAACAAACGAAATAAGCCAACAAACGGTTTTTTTAGTTACGTTACCTGCCTAGTTGTAATCCATCTCCTTAGTTAATTCAAGTGATTTTAACTTAAATAATGAAACGTTTCATAAAAATGATATGTTTCATTATATGAACAAGATCACGGAAAACTTGTTAAATATAAGTAATCCTAATACCAATTCAATGTAAGAGTAAAAATGTGATGTCCGCATTTCTTACAATATTTTTTATATTATGAAACGTTTCAATTTTTTCACCTAATTATTTTGTTGAGGCTTTATTTATGAATCAGACATTAGAAACGATCAAACAAGACATTATCGCAAGCGTAGAGCGAAATATGTCGGTGATCGGGACACGTAACCCGATGGTGGGTGCGGGTCCTAATGATTTTACATGGCTCTACCCTGAAGACTACTTTTGGACTGATTCGTTTTGGACAGGTCAACTCTGGTTAGCGTACTTGTTTACAGGAAAGCAAGAGCTGAAAAATAACGCTCGTATGCGTAACGGACATTTTCAAAACATCTTAAACAATCCATTGTGGCTCAATCATGATCTTGGTTTTGAATATAGTTTATCAGCTGTAGCTGATTACAAATTGACAGGAAATCAAGATGCTAGAAACCTTGCTTTAAGAGCTGCTGAGGCATTGAGAAACCGTTATAACTGGAACGGAAATTACATTGTAGCATGGACTGCTGGTGCTGAAGATAAAGCCCATGCAGAAAGTGTGCAAGGTAAAATAATCATCGATTGTATGCAAAATTTGGCATTATTAATGTGGGCTTACGCGGAAACCAACGTTGAATCGTTCAAACAGGTTGCAATTGGCCAAGCTGAAACATCGATGAAATACTTAATACGTGATGATTATAGTACTTATCATACGTTTGACTTTGATACTCGCACCAATCAACCTGTAAAAGGCTGCACACATCAAGGGTTTGCTGATGAATCATGCTGGAGTCGCGGACAAGCTTGGGCTATTCACGGTTTTGCACAAATGGCATTAATGACTGGTGACGATCGTTACGCTCAAGAGAGCGTTAAGTTAACTGAATATATGTTGACTAAAATCACTCCAGATATGGTGCCTGAATGGGACTACCTATTAACAGAAGGCGAGACTCGTTATAAGGATACTTCCGCTGGTTCTATTACTTCTGCTGGCCTATTTATATTGGCAGAATATTTTACTAAAACCAACAATTCATCTTTGGCTGATTATTACTATGATCTGGCTAAAACGATGCTATTAGCACTACGAGAAAACTATGACCTGACAAACACAGAATCAGCTCAAGGGTTACTATCTAATGCTGCATCTCATATCCCCAATGCTAAAACTCACAACTTAGAACATTTAGCTAACTCAATGCTGCCGTACGGTGATTATTATTATTTTGAAGCTGTTGCACGAGCATTAGGACACAACAAACTTTTTTGGTAACACTAAATAACGTGAACAAGAGGTAAATATAATGAAAAGTATAACGACTAAACTAGCACTATTAGGAACGGCTTTAGCACTCAGCGTTGGGGTAGCACAAGCAAAAACTTATAAATTTGCAGCTAACATTCCAAGTGAAGACGCCGCAGGTACTTTGCTGACAGAAATGGGACAAAATATAAAAGATCGTACCGATGGTCGCGTTAGTATTCGCTTTTTTTGGAATGGTACTTTAGGTGGACAAGCTCAATACTTGCAACAAATTCAAAGTGGCGTAATTGATATGGGTTTGGTCAATAGTGCGACATTAGAAAATCTTGCCCCTGAAATTACTGGAGTCAATCTTCCTTATATTTTCAGAAGCTTAGACGAATACGAACAAACTATGTTGAACCCTGAAGTGAGTCAAACTATCTTTGATTCAGTTGCCAGTAAAAATGTCTACCCTATGGGCTTTTTAAGTAATGGTTTCAGAAGTATGTATACAACCAAGCCAGTATCAACGCTTGAAGACTTAGAAGGGTTAAAATTAAGAACGTCACCTAGTGACACTTATATGAAGCTTATCCGTGCACTTGGTGGCGTACCAACACCAATGGACTTTGGTGAAGTCTACCCAGCTCTACAGCAAGGTATTATCGATGGAGCTGAAGGTGGACTGGCTGGATTATGGGAAGTTAAATTTGGTGAAGTGGCTAAATACGCGATTCGTACTGAACATACACGTTTAACCGACTTTTTAGTAACCAGTGAACGCTTCCGTGAAAGATTATCTGAAGAAGATTTGAAAGTTGTTCAAGAAGAAATGAATAAAACAACTCAAAAATCGTTTTCGGCAGTCGCAAAACAGATCGAAAAATCAGAAGCATTGGCCGCCTCTGAACTCGATGTAAAATATATTGATATCGACAAAGCACCGCTTATTAGTCGTATGCAACCTATGTACGATGAAGCGTTAGCTGATTCAGTAAAAGCCCCACTGTTGAAAACTATTTTCGAAATTCAAGGAAGATAAAACGACTAAAGCGGCAGCAAAACTTGCAGCCGCTTTAATTCAAAATGTATTGAGTTAGAACATTACCAAAATCGCTATTAATTTTACTCGCTACTTTTTAGTTATCTATTTATCGATAAGAAGTGATGGCTTTCTCTGCCTAACGATTATGTTCATTACATAATTATTAATTACACTGAAAAATTATTATCCCATTACGCTTTGCTTCAAGGAGAGGTTTATGAAGCCGTTAGAACAATACCCACCGACCATTACATATAGTATGACTGACGCTTTTATGAGTACCTTGGAGAAGGCATTAAAATACTTTTTAGTTGCTCTATTAGCTCTGATGAGCGTTATTATTATCTATCAAGTTGCTGCACGCTATGTATTCAGTTCCCCTAGTGCCATGTCGGAAGAATTATTACGCTTTATGTTAATTTGGCTAGGAATACTAGGTGCTGCACTCTGTTTTATAAAGTCTTCACATCTAAACCTACCACTGATTTTAGATAAAGTTAGTGAATCAACTCGAATTAAAATGGAATTGTTTAACCGTTTTATTTATATCGTACTCGGCTTAATTATGATGTGGGGAGGGTACGTGGCAGCAGCAAAAAACTTCAGCTTACTTAGCCCTACTATGCAAATACCACTAGGGGCGGTTCAGGCAGTATTGGCGCTCAGTGGTGCGATAATCACCTTAAGCCAGTTAGTTGAACTGGCTAAAACAATCAAAAAGCAACCAAATCAAGCTTACATCATTTTAGCGTATATTGGTTTATCGTTGGTGCTACTTTTAGGTTATAGCGAACTTAAAGAATTAGAAAGTTTTGACGATTTTCTCTATTCAAACATGGAAATAATTTCTTTCTTTGCTCTCTTTAGTTCTTTTATCTTTTTTCTATTAATGGGCACATCAATTGCTGTCGGTTTGGCTTTTTCTGGCATATTAACGCTGTCACTACAAATTGATTTTGTGAATCTACTTGGAACCAGCAGTGAAAAACTATTCAGTGGACTTGATAGTTTTGGTTTCCTCGCTTTACCTTTCTTCATTCTAGCAGGCAACATCATGAACCAAGGCGGAATAGCAAAACGCCTTATCGTATTCGCTATGTTAATAGGCAAGCGTATCCCTGGTAGCTTATGGCAAACCAACATCGTGGCTAATATGATGTTCGGTTCACTATCTGGCTCTGCTATTGCAGCCTCTACAGCTATCGGGGGAATCGTTACCCCTATGGCAAAAGAAAAACAATACGACATGCCATTTACTACAGCTGTCAACGCATCGTCTTCTATCGCAGGTATGCTTATTCCACCAGCCGGTGCGTTTATTGTTTATTCAATGATTACTGGTGGCAACGCATCTATCGCTGCATTATTTTTAGCCGGCTACATTCCTGGGCTTATTGTGGGGTTGAGCGTAATGTTAGTAGCCTATTATTACGCACGCAAACATAATTACCCTATCGACTCAGTTCATTATCCATTCAAAGAAGTTGCAGCTATTGCTTGGCGAGCAGTACCTAGTATGTTCTTAATTGTGGTTATCATTGGTGGAATTATAGGTGGGATGTTTACCGCTATAGAAGCTTCTGGTATTGCAGTAATCTACAGTCTATTGCTGGCGCTGTGTTATCGAACGCTCACGGTACAATCTTTATTAAAAACCTTGTATGACTCTGCTATTAGTTCTGCTGTCATTCTATTCTTAATCGCTTGTTCTGGCTTAATGAGTTGGTCGATGACCTTTGCTAGTATCCCCGATACTGTTGGTGAAATGTTGGTTGCGGTTAGCGACAACAAATACATTATCTTACTTGTGATTAACCTAACGCTGTTGTTTGTTGGCGTATTCATGGACATGGCTCCAGCGCAGCTGATTTTTACTCCTATTCTCTATCCTGTGGTGACCTCTATGGGAGTGGATCCAGTACACTTTGGGGTTATCATGATCTATAACCTATCTATGGGCATCGTCACTCCTCCAGTTGGTACGGTATTGTTTGTTTCCTGTGGTATCACAGGAGAAAAAATAACCAATGTAATCAAACCATTACTTCCTATTTTCTTAGTGCAATTTATTGGCTTATTACTGGTAACTTACTTCCCTGTCATCAGTTTAGCTATGCCACGTTTCTTTGGTCTAATGTAAAGGGCGAAACAATGAAACAAGATTTTTTTTCCAATAATCCAATGCAAACCAAGCAAGATTTTCAAAAATTAGTTTGCGATCTTTTTGAACCATTGATTCCTTTTTATCAACAACAAGGCGCTCGAATTGACCTTGAAGAAGGCGGTGCATGTTTTGATATGATCGCCAGTTCCGTTGAAGGAGTGGCTCGCCCCCTTTGGGGCTTAATTCCTTTGCAACTAGGTGGGGGGCAATTTGAACATTGGCCTTTGGTTCGACAATTAATTATTAACGGCACTGATCCCGAATCCGATCAATATTGGGGAGAATTAGGCGAAATAGATCAACGTAGTGTCGAGATGGCACCAATTGCTTTATGGTTAATTTTGTTACCAGATATAGCATGGCAACCTCTTACTAAACAACAACAACATAACTTAGTGCATTGGTTAGCAAGCATTCAAGATAAACCTACTTCGCAAAACAACTGGCTCTTTTTCACTATTTTTGTTCAACAAAGCTTACGCAGCGTTGGTTGGGAAACATTAGTCAATAAAGAGCTAGAACAGCAATTTCTGCAAAGAATACGTAACTGGTATCTTGGTGATGGTTGGTACGGTGATGGTGATATAGAGAGCATCGATCACTACTGTGGCTATGCAATGCACTATTACGGTTTAATTTACTCACAGTTATTTGAGCACGCCGATCCAGAATTCGCAGCGTTGTTTAAAGAGAATGCTGATGCTTTCAGTATTCCATTTCAATATTGGTTTGCGGAAACAGGAGAAACACTTGTTCAAGGACGTTCGTTAACTTATCGCTTTGCTAGTGCAGGTTTTTGGGGGGCCTATGCTCTTTGCTCACAAACATCCATACCTATAGGGGAAATTAAAGGCTTCTGGGCACGGCAAATTAGACGCTGGAAACAACAACCTATTTTTACTCAAGCGGGTATATTAACGCGCGGTTTTGACTACCCAAATACCACGATGTGTGAAGTGTACAACTCTCCTACTTCACCATATTGGGCCATGAAAGCTTTTATTCCTTTGCTTTTGGCAGACGATCATTCTTTCTGGAAAAATGAAGAAAAACCTTGTCCAGAGCTGAAAAAAATCATGCCAATGCCACACAATAAAACCATTGTACAGCGGGTTGATGGACACAGTATTGTTCACTATGCCTCAAACGTACATCCAGGGTTTCAGCTGGATAAATACAACAAATTTGCTTACAGCACCTTGGGGGGGATGGACATTAACGCATTGCTTTATTCAGAAAAACTCAGTTTTGGCGACAACATTTTCGCATTGAGTTTCGATGAAGGCTCAAACTGGCAAATGCGACAAAAGAATAATCACGTAGAGTTATTAGATAACAAAATCGTTATTCAGTGGCAAAGCGGCTTACAAAAAGTCACCACCACCATTGATATACTCGACAATGGGCAGTGTGTACGAAGCCATGAACTGGAATCAGACCGAGATGTGTGGATTGTTGAATCGGGTTTTGCAGTAGGAAAATGGTACCAAGAAGAACAACTCTTAGATCAAGTAGGTAATGAAGAACCAACAAGAAAAGCTCTACTCTCCATAAAGGGCAGTAACGGTATTTCAACCATTAGTAATTGCGATAACCACATGAAAACAGCTCACTGCACAACCCGTGTACACAGCGATGTGAGTTACCCTAGAAGCGCGGTACCCTATTTATTATCGAAACATAAAGCAGGAACCATAATGTTATCGAGTCGATTTAGTCTTAGTAAAACACGCTATTAATTGAGCTTGTTCGTTAGGTTATAGAGTAAACTCTTTAGCCTAACGAACTAACCTTATTGCTACACACCAAAGCCGATCATTTTACTGTTGTAGGCTTTGTCCTTCACGCATAGAGAATCCCAAATCATAAATTTTTTGTTGCACTTCTTCTCCACGCAAAACTTCTAATAACAATTCAGCACTTTTTTCGCCAATTTTATAAATCGGTATATCAATACTATTCAATTGCGGAGAGATAGCTTTACCAATATTTAGTGCGTTATACCCAACAATACCGAGTTGCTCAGGAATGCGTATTCCTCTTTGTTGTGCTGCTATCGTTACTCCAACCGCTATATCATCATTGGTACATAACACACCATCGATACTAGGGTATTCATTCAAGGCTTTATCAAGCAATTCGCCTCCAAGCGTAAAACTTGAATGAGCTTCGGTTAAAATATGTATGGGTCTAGCTCCCCTTTCATTCATCGCCCTATCATAACCAGCCATGCGTAACTGTGTACGCGTATCGAGACGAGCACCAAAATAAGCGACATTCAGCTTTCCTGAGTCGAGTATTGATTGTGTAGCAAAATACGCAGCCGCTTCATGATCTAGCCCCACTGCCATATCAATCGGTTTTTCTGGCAACTCCATTGCTTCTATAACAGGTACACCGGTTGTTTTTATCATCTGTAGTGTACGGACAGTATGAGTGCTCTCTGTTAGTATTAATCCATCCACGTGATAAGAAAGTAAAGAGGCAACCTTAGCTTCTTCTTCTTTTTCATCGTAGCCAAAATGTGCAATTAAGGTTTCGTAACCATTTTCTTTAGTTACTTTTTCAATCCCTTTGATAAATTTCGCAAAAACTTGGTTTGAAAGAGATGGAACTAAAATACCAATCGCTCTACTTGAGGCTTTTGAAAGCATTGCTGGTGCTTTATTTTCAATGTAGCCAATTTCCTCTATAACCAAAGCAATTTTACTTCTCGTTTTTGCTGCAACTGAATTAGGATCTCGCAAATAACGCGAAACGGTCATTTTAGTAATGCCAATTTTATCGGCAATATCTTGCAAAGTTGGTCTTTTCTGTTGCATTTTATGTTCTGCTTTTTAGGTAGGAAAAAAACTATTGAATTAAAGCACCCATTATTTCGAGTAAAAAGTACACTTAAATAGTTTATTGATTAACATTCATGATCTTTTCGAATGTTACTGTAACATTATCATCAATAACGCATATTGGTAAGAAAAATTTGACTTACGCCTTTATTTAATAATGATTACTATTTCCATTAACTAAAAGCCGCCAGTAAACTTAATTTTAACTTGGCGAAAATAAACCTTACATTCTCACAAGTGTAACGATTTCATTTAGTTATGAAGTTGAAAAATATGATAGCATCAATTCAACAAACCAAATTATTTTAGAGACGTTATGGATAACCGAAATCAATCACAAAGAAGAGAGTACTTCCGTCTTCGCTATCCTAAAAATGAACGCCCAAGAGCGATAATTCTTAATCGAGATTTTCGTGTTTGTGAAATATCCGAAAAAGGTACTCGAATTTTATTTACTAATTCACACCCTGTATCACGAGGTGTGACCATTAGAGGCTCAATACGTTTTCATGATGGCACAGAAATAGAAATAGAAGGTCATGTAATCAGGTTAGATGACAATGAGTTAGTAGCTCAATTAACCAAAGGTCCCGATTTAAAGCGTATGACAACAGAGCAAATCTATCTCCGTAAAAAATACCCTGGTATTTTTACTAAACTATAAAATTTTATTATTTGTGTAATAAAACCTATTCTCAAAAGGTCTATTGTCATAATTAAATGTGATTAGTAGCTTAACGAGATTGTATTTATAGTTATGTAATTGAACAAACATCGTTTGATTGACCACTTCATTGTTTAAAAATAATGTTTAAATTGAAGTTTAGTGTCATCGATTGTTCATCAAACTCTAACTTTACATACCTATTATTGAAATTTAGATTTCATAAAATCTCGGTCAGTGAACCAATATCCCGAGGTAATTATGCAGTCAGTAAAACCATCAACTAGCCCTTTCCGTTTACCACGAAAAACGCCTTTCGGTTTGGGCGAGTCTTTTACTGAATGGGCGACAGGGCTAAGTCAGCTAGATAAATTTTATTCACAACGACCTGCCGGGTGTACCACTCAAGAATTTTTACGCTTTACCCTTGATGTACTCGGTATTGACTACCAAGTGATGAAAGGCTCGCTCAACAACATCCCATCTTCAGGTGCAACTGTTATTGTTTCCAATCACCCTCTCGGTTGTGTTGAAGGGGTTATCTTAGCGGAACTTCTATTAACCATTCGCGATGACATCCAAATACTTGCTAATCAATATTTAAAAACAGTTCCAGAATTAGATGAACTATTTATTGGTGTAGACGTTTTTGAAACACAAGACGCGGCACGGGCAAATATGCGAGCACTTCGTACCGCTAATAAACATCTCGCTAATGGTGGATTATTACTGATGTTTCCTGCTGGGGAAGTATCGCAGCTTGTTGATAGAAAAAAGAAAAAATTAGAAGATAAAGAATGGAGCCGCTCAGTTAGCTCACTTATTCGTAAAAATAAAGCGGTCACGGTTCCAATTTTTATTAACGGACAAAATTCTCAACGCTTTTATATGGCAGGGAAAATCCATCCATTGTTAAGAACATTAATGCTTGGCCGTGAACTGCTTAATAAAAAACAAGAAGTAATATCGATAGCAATAGGCGATACCATAAGATACAAAGAAGTCACTAAGTTAGATGACAAAAAGTTAGTTAATTATCTTAGACTTAATACTTACTTGCTTAATAAGAATGAATCTTCAAACGAGAATACAACCACTAAAAATCAAGACTTCGCTACACCTGTCGCTCTACGTCTCCCTTATCAGTCTATTCAACACGATCTTGATAGTCTCTGTGCACAAGATCACTTACTCACTAGCAATGAGTTTGATGTTTATTGTACTCAATCTAGAAACATTCCTTCCCTAATGCATGAAATTGGACGGATTAGAGAATTAAATTTTCGCCAAGTAGGAGAAGGTACAGGCTTAGAGCTAGATATGGATGAGTTTGATAACACTTATCTTCAGCTTTTTGTTTGGGATAGAGAAAAACAACAACTTGTTGGTGCCTATCGATTAGGTTTGGTCGATAAGATTATAGAAAACAGCAGTATTGAAGGGCTTTATTCCACAACATTATTTCACTATGACCAACAATTTCTGAATAAAATGAATAACAGTAATGCAATTGAAATGGGCCGTTCTGTCATTGCACAAGAGTACCAAAAAAGCATGAGTGCGCTGCTGTTACTTTGGAAAGGCATCGCCACTTATGTTTCTCGCAACCCTCAATATACTCACTTATTTGGCCCTGTAAGTATAAGTAATGATTATAGCCACGAAGCTCGTCAACTGTTAGCCGAAACCATGACGCTTCATCACTATGACATTGAAAGTGCCGCCTGTGTTAAAGCGTCAAACCCTTTACAACCTAAAGGGTTAACATGGAATACCAGTTTGCTTACCGCCTTAGGCGACCTTCAACTTCTTTCAAGGGTAATTGCGCGCTTAGATATAGGCAAAAGTGTTCCTGTTTTATTGAGGCAATATTTAGGTTTAAAAGGCAAATTAGTCTGTTTTAACGTTGACCCAGCTTTTAATGATGCGTTAGATGGGTTAATTGTGGTCGATCTAAGAAATGTACCAAGCAAGACTTTAGCTCGATATATGGGGTCAAAGGAAAGTGAACAGTATTTGCGTTCTCATGAGGTATTGGATTAATAAACCTCAAATAAAAACCAAATACCGCTCACTTTTTAGTTAGATATTTATCGCAATATACGCCGCGCTATCGTCTACTGATACTGCTTAAACAGCTCCAATGCTTTTAGTCTGGCCTCTTTGTGATCGACAATGGGGCCACAATATTCATCGGCTTTCCCACTTAATTTGAGATAATCATGTGGAAAATGGATATATTTATCTGGAACATTAGCAAGTTCGGGTAGATACTTACGGATAAAATCACCTTTAGCATCAAAACGTTGGCTTTGAGTTATTGGATTAAATATTCGAAAATACGGCTGAGCATCGCAGCCTGTGCTTGCCGACCATTGCCAACCACCGTTATTAGCACTAAAGTCCCCGTCTATTAGTTTTGACATGAAAAATTGTTCGCCTAATCTCCAGTCAATTAATAGATGTTTGGTCAAAAAACTCGCGACGATCATACGTAATCTATTATGCATCCAACCAGTTTTGACAAGCTGTTTCATTGCCGCATCCACAATGGGATACCCTGTTCTACCTTCACACCAAGCGGAAAAATGTTGCGGATTACCCGGCCACATCATGTTTTGATATTTAGCCTGAAAACTAGTGCCTTTAACTAAATCAGGATAATGGAACAAAAGGTGCTTATAAAAATCACGCCAAATCAGTTCATTCAACCAAGCAAATCCAGCTACACTTACATCATCAATAAGCTCCGGTTCATGTTGCAGCAGTTGCGTAATAAGCCAGCGAGGACTAATTGCACCTATAGCAAGATAAGGAGACAGACCTGAGGTGCCTTTAATAAAAGGAAAATCACGATTCTGATGGTAATTATTTAGCTTTGTTTGAAAAAAGGTACTCACGACAGAGCCCATAACCACATCACTTAAGGGCCATTGAGACGAATCAACCATGGGGTAATCAATATCAAAGTTATTAACCTTGAAGTTATTAACCTTAAAGGGAGCAACCTCAAGAGAGTTAACCTCAAACTCGGCAGCAACATCCACCTCTAGTGAGGATGACTTATCCATCAATGGAGTGGGAATACACTCGACACCGCTAAGTTGTAACTGCTTAAACCATGTTTTTTTAAAAGGAGTAAAGACCTTAAACATCAGCCCTTGCTTATTAAGCACACTTCCTACCGGTAATATGGTGTCACTGCGATGTAGTTTAAGTTCAATGTCTGACGTTGCAAAAGCTTTGTCTCGATTAATCTCATTAATTTCAGGTTCACGATTGGCACAAACCACTTCAATATTGTGTTCGTGACAAAAATCGCTCAGTAGCTGATTTTGATTATCAAAGTCGGTGGCCTGTAAATGGTACAACTGAATACCAAGCTCACTCAACTGTTGAGCAATAAGACCAAGGTGACGACGAATTAAATCCACTTGAATGGGAGCAACGTTATGTTTTTTCCATTGTTTTGGCGTGGATATATACACTGCTTTTGTCGCACCTAATTGAATTGCCTCTTGTAGCGCAGGGTTATCATGCACTCGCAAATCACGTCTAAACCACACTAATGCTGTCAACCGTTCCACCTTAAATATTAATTAATTTGTGATTATAAATCGTTCAGAAGGAAAGAATTTACTCAATTCTAAAACACCACATGCTAATGGATTCTAGCTTTGCTAAAAACAATTTGCCAATAACTCGCGAGATTTAGATCAAATAAATCTCTTGTTTTATCTTTCGTCGATAGACGTTCATCCTCCTATCCAACCCGTTTTATATCGATTTTTTGCAGCAAAAAAACCATCAATAAGTGATCGTTTAATACCGTACCAACGTAACAGTAATTACAAAGCATAAACAGGATATAAAATGGATACGTTAGCAATCGATTTAGCGCGATTCCAGTTCGCATTTACCGTTTCATTCCACATTATTTTTCCGGCTTTCACTATCGGTTTAGCTTCATATCTAGCCGTATTAGAAGGTCTTTGGCTTAAAACTAATCAGGATAAATACATTCAACTCTACAAGTATTGGAGCAAAATATTTGCGGTCAGTTTTGGAATGGGCGTAGTAAGTGGCATCGTTCTAAGTTATCAATTTGGTACCAATTGGAGTGTCTTCTCAGACAAAACAGGACCAATTTTAGGACCTTTGATGGGTTACGAGGTATTTACCGCTTTCTTCTTAGAGGCAGGCTTTTTAGGCGTAATGCTATTTGGTATGGATAAAGTCGGCAAAAAACTGCACTTTGCTTCTAGCTGCATTGTAGCTTTTGGCACTTTTTTGTCAGCGTTTTGGATATTATCAGTTAATAGTTGGATGCAAACTCCTGCCGGTTACTCTATCAATGAGGTAGGGCAATTTGTTCCTGAAAACTGGTTAGAGATTATTTTTAACCCCTCTTTTCCGTATCGTTTAGTGCATATGTTGCTCGCTGCTTACCTGACTACCGCTTTTGTCGTGGCGGCTGTTGGCGCTTATCATTTAATTAAATCACCTCACAATCCGTTGGCAAAAACCATGTTTTCAATGGCTATGTGGATGGCGGCAATTGTTACGCCTTTACAAATCATCGCCGGTGACTTTCATGGGTTAAATACGCTAGAACATCAACCAGCCAAGGTTGCCGCGATGGAAGGTCATTACCAATCTCATCAAGGTGCTCCTTTAATTTTATTTGGCCTTCCAGACGATAAAGCACAAGAAATGAAATACGAGGTAGCTATACCAAAATTGGGCAGCTTGATTTTGACTCACGATTTAAATGGCTTTATTCAGGGGTTAGATGCATTCCCAGAAGAAGATCGCCCACCAGTATCGATTGTATTTTGGAGCTTTAGAGTAATGGTTGGTATCGGCATGGGGATGCTTGCCATCGGCTTAACCAGTTTATGGTTGCGTAAAAAAGACCGTCTGTATGAAGCCAGCTTATTCCATCGCATCTGTATAGCTTTTGGTCCTTCTGGTTTTATTGCCGTGTTAGCGGGTTGGATAACAACAGAAGTCGGCCGCCAGCCTTATACCGTTTACGGCCTACTTCGCACGGTAGACTCTGCTTCGCCAGTTGATGCATCTGCGGTTGGAGCCTCATTAGTCGCCTTTATTATTGTGTATTTCTGCGTCTTTGGTGCGGGCTTCTTCTATCTTATTCGCCTAATGCGTAAATCACCAACTCGCTATGAAGAATCTGCAGATGCTCGACTACCTGACGGCACAGAAGTATCACCGATTTCTCATTCAAACAGATTAAACTAAAGGACAAATGAATGGATATTGCATTAATTTGGTACGGCATCATCGGTTTGGCGGTTCTGATTTACGTTATATTGGACGGCTTCGATTTAGGTATCGGTATCTTGTTCCCTTTTGCTTCAAGCGAAGCAGAACGAGATATGATGATGAACAGCATAGCCCCCGTATGGGACGGCAACGAAACTTGGCTAGTGTTGGGAGGCGGAGGACTGTTCGCCGTTTTCCCATTGGCTTACTCTGTTGTTATGCCTGCACTTTATGTTCCCGTGATAATCATGCTGCTCGGATTAGTATTTAGAGGGGTATCTTTTGAGTATCGCTTTAAGACTAAGCGAGGACAATTTCTTTGGGATGCAGCCTTTTTCATCGGTTCTCTGAGCGCAACATTTATGCAGGGCATAATGTTAGGTGCATTACTGCAAGGGATTGAAGTTGAAGGACGTTCTTACGCTGGAGGTTGGTTTGATTGGTTTACACCTTTTAGCCTATTTTGTGGTTTAGCGACAACGTGTGCTTATGCGCTACTTGGCGGATGTTGGTTAATAATGAAGCTGCCAAAAGAGTTAGCATCTCGTTATTATGGTGTCACTAAACGTTGGGGATTAGGTTTGGTATTTTGTATCGCGGTAGTGAGTGTTTGGCTTCCTCTTTCTAACCAAATGATTTTCAACCGTTGGTTTAGTTTCCCTAACTCATTACTGTACTTATCGGTGCCGATTATCGCTGCGGTACTTATTTGGCAATTGTTTAGAGCCTTATTACAACATCGAGCATTACACGCCTACTTATTTGGTGTCGGATTATTTTTAGTCTCATCTTTAGGTTTTGCAATAAGCACTTATCCTTACATCGTGCCTTTCTCGCTAACTTATACAGAAACCGCAGCACCAGAAAGTAGTCTACTATTCTTATTAGTAGGTACAGTTGTATTGCTGCCTACCATTATTGGCTACAGTGCATATGCATACTGGATTTTCAGAGGCAGACTAAAGCACGGTGAGGGTTATCACTAATGACTAGACGAATAAAACAGATCTTATGGTTGGTGGCGATTTGGTTCGCTGGTGTCTCTGTTCTATCGATATTTGCGTATTGTTTACGCTTCTTCATCAGCTAATTAATGAGGCTATGATGATGTTTAATAATATAGTGGTAATTGGCAGCCAAGGTGAGATAGGAGCGGCGTTTATTAAACTTATAAAAATGCACTATCCAGCTGCACATATAACAGTATTTTCTCGTTACGGTGAAACTTACACGCATGAAAATATGACCGCATATAACATGGACTATTCGTGTGAAAAAAGCATCGCCAACTGTGCAAACCTAGCCGCCTCTACTGGTCCTATTGATATGGTATTTGTGGCAACCGGTATTTTGCACACTGACTCAGTATCACCAGAAAAATCATTAAAGGACTTATCTGCTGAAAAGTTAATGACGCTTTTCAGCGCTAATTGTGTCTTTCCCGCTCTGCTAACAAAACATTTCATACCTTATTTGAATAAACAGCAACACTCTATTTTTGCTGCGTTATCAGCCCGAATAGGCAGTATTTCTGATAATCGACTTGGTGGATGGTATTCCTATCGAGCATCGAAAGCTGCATTGAATATGATCATAAAAACCGCGGCTATTGAAACTCAACGAGTAAACAAACAAGCCATCATTGTTGGGTTGCATCCAGGGACGGTCGACAGTCCTCTGTCGCAACCTTTTCAAAATAACATCAAAAAGGCCAATCTGTTTAGTGCCGACTATTCAGCCAAGCAACTCCTCAATGTAATGAACAATCTGACACCAGAACACAGTGGCCAATGTATCGATTGGGATGGAAAGGAGATTCAACCTTGAATACATTACGTATAATTTTGGGCGACCAACTTTCTTATTCAATAAGTAGTTTACAAGATTGTGACCCCAAAAATGATGTAATCATGCTTTGTGAAGTATGGGATGAAGCCACCTATGTGAAGCATCATAAAAAGAAAATCGCCTTTATTTTTTCCGCCATGCGCCACTTTGCCAAGGAACTATCCAAACAAGGTTACCGAGTTAAGTATGTCACGCTAGATGATGAGGAAAACACCGGCAGCTTTCTTGATGAAATTAAGCGTTTTTCTAACCAATATCGACCTAGACGCATCGTTGTAACTGAACCTGGAGAATACAGGGTTTTACAAGACATGAAACGATGGCAGTCAGAATTAGGTATTGAAGTTGATATTCGATCTGACCAGCGTTTCTTATGCTCAACCGAAGAATTTTCTAACTGGGCAACTAATCGTAAACAACTCCGAATGGAGTTTTTCTATCGAGAAATGCGCAAAAAACTGTCGGTATTGATGGATGGCAACCAACCCATTGGTGGAAAATGGAACCTAGACGCAGAAAACAGGAAAGTGCCAAAAGAAAAATTACACATACCTGTTAATACTCGCTTCGAACCGGACAGCATAACAAAAGAGGTTATTAACCTTGTTAAAAAACGTTTTGCCGATCATTTTGGTGATTTGGAGCCCTTTTATTTTGCTACTAACCGCACTGAAGCATTAGAGGTTCTCGACCAGTTTATCGAACTAAGACTGCCATTATTCGGGGACTACCAAGATGCAATGATCGAAGGTGAACCATGGATGTATCACTCTCACATTAGTTTCTATTTAAATACCGGATTACTGCTGCCACTAGAATGCATACAAGCAGCACAACAGGCTTACAATCAAGGAAAAGCGCCTTTAAATGCAGTGGAAGGGTTTGTTCGTCAAATCATTGGTTGGAGAGAATACACCAGAGGAATATATTGGTTGACCATGCCTGAATATGCACAACAAAATTATCTTGAAGCACATCGAAATTTGCCTGAATTGTATTGGACAGGACAAACCAAAATGAATTGTCTCAAACAATGCGTACAAGAAACTCGTCAAAACGCTTATGCTCATCACATACAGCGTTTAATGGTGTTAGGCAATTTTGCTTTGCTCTGTGGTATCGACCCTAAAAAAGTCAACGAATGGTTTTTAATTGTTTACGCCGATGCTTTTGAGTGGGTTGAATTACCGAATGTATCTGGAATGATATTATTTGCTGATGGAGGATACCTTGCTAGCAAACCATATGCAGCAGGTGGTGGGTACATCAATAAAATGTCTAATTACTGCAAAAACTGTCATTACAAAATAAGCCAAAAAACCGGTTCAGATGCCTGTCCTTTTAACTATTTATACTGGAATTTTTTGCGAAGAAATCAGCAAAAGCTAGCTAACAACCCTCGGTTAAGCATGATGTATAAAACCTATGAGCGAATGAAAGAAGAGCAAAAAACAGCAATAAAAATCAGCAGCGAACAGTTTTTACTGGCGCTAGATTAGCCCTTTTCAGCACTATGCTTGAAGTAAGTAAGGTTGATGACTTTTGTCTGTTTTAATCAAGCCTGTTACTGAACCTCTTACGTTAATTGTAAAAAAACCTCTTGCGAAAGTTGAACTTCGCAAGAGGTTAATAATTAAATAATGCGGATTATCGACTGCATTATTGCCCACCGACAATGTCTGTCGGAGGACATTAAAGATTAAAACTAAATCAACCTAATTACCTTCTGAGAGCTAGTATCATGACAATAAAGTTTGAAACTCATAGCTTAGAAAAACGATTCCATAGGTTAGTTAAAAGCCCTATTTCTTCTTTGGCCTGCTGTTCACTTAAAACACCAGACTTCCAATTGGCTAAGGCTTCATTCTGTCGGGCGGCCAGTATCTTTTTAATTCGGTTTACCTTGAATGTTACTTCACGAAGCTTACGAAGATAAACCCGATTTGTTCTATTTAGAAGTAAACGGCCAATCATGTAGTCCCCAGGTCCATTGTTATTTATGGAAACTATTTGCCCCATATCATTAACATCAAAGTACTCTGATGCATCAACTTGAAACCGGTCTATGTATCCTTTCTTTGAAATATAAGTCACCCCGTCTTGGGTCTTTTCACAACCTTTCCAATCATCTGACTTTAAGACATTACATTTCTGGCAAGATAGGTGAAGATTGAAGGGGTGAATTTTCAAAACCCCATCGAATTTATCACCAAAAATATTCTTTGGTCGAAAGTGATCTAGCGAAAACTTCTCACCACCACACTCATCAACATGTACATCACAGTAAACGCAATGATTCTTACAATCCAAAGCCACATTGTCATAATTCTGTTGACAGTTATAAGTTGCATAGAACTCAGAACTACCATTTTTGTAATACTGTGTAATAGCTTGCCGAGTCAAAGCAGGAAAATATAAGTCTCTAATCATCTTTAGTTAGTTCTTTATATATTGCATCTAACTCAGCTGAAGTTTCATTTAACTCCAGAAGAGACTCTTTACTGATCAGCTTTTCATTAACTAACTTTTTACTTCTACCTAAGTTCAGCGCGTTGAATTCATCTAGTTCTTCGTTGGACAATGTCGAAAAAATGGACTTTTCAAAAAGCTCATCAAACCGTTTAGCTTGCTTAGATTTGATATCTTTATATGTATTTATATGGCGATAAAATCGTTGCTTAAGATCCTCTTCTCTATCTTCATCTTCCCAGTCATTTTTATCGATAACAAACTCTATATTACCAATGAATTTATCAATATCATCGGCAGCACTTGATAAAATATAGATTGGTATCTTTGTATCAACTTTTCTAATTTCCGCAATTAGCTCTATTCCTGAATAAGTAGCTACACCAGAATATTTTAAGTTCTCATCGACAAAATATGAAACCTTATCTGGGTAGCCATCCAATACCGTCATCATACCTTTAAGGCTAGACTGTACGTCCAAGCAAACAATTTCAAATTCACCATTGAACATCAAACCCATTGATAGTTCATACGTATCTCGAATTTCTTCATCATCATCTATAAATATTATTGTGTTCATTTAATTGTCCTGTAGAACTTCGATGTAGAAACCTGCACCACCTAATTCCGAGTACTGTTTTGCAACGATAGTACCTGAAGTCATGTGTTCTTCCACTTGGCCTTTTATTATAGATAGACCCATACCAGTACCGATAGAGTTACCTCTGTTATCTACTTTTCGGCTATTCATCGGTAAGAAAATAGAATCTTCTTGCCCCGCTTCTAAACCACAACCAGAATCCATGAAACTTATTTTTAATCGATTCCCACCAACTCTTTCAAAAATTGCTTTAATTTTTCGTTCATCTCTTGGCGTATCTTCCAGCGCCCATGTTGAGTTAGTAACTAAGTTTATAACAATACTTTCCCAATCAATTTCAAATGAACGTACAATGAAATCCTGCTCTTTAATCTTTATAAAATAAAAGTCATATTCAATGCCCATTTTTTTGAATGAGGCAGACATCATTTCAAAAATACGCCTAAAAACAGTGGGGACGCATACCTTTTTTCGTGTTCTCTTATCTGGTTTAATATTATTTATCGCTAGTTTTGAAAATGTATCCACATATTGAGCCCCCGTTACCATTCTAGAAGTTAGGCCGGCTAGTTGTTCATAGTTGATTGGTTTACCAGTCTTTTCAGCAGTTCGTACTATTTTGGTAAGCAATCGTGCATTGGTTAATGCAAGCGCAGAATGAGTGCGAATTTCATGCCCAAAACTAACCGTCAGTACCCCTAAAGATGCTAGGTTAGAAAGCGTATCTTTTTGTTCTTCTAGCTTTTTACGCTCTTTCTTCATGTATTGAGCATAATCATCCAGTGCCTTTTGATGAGCTTGTTTAGCTCGCTCTAGCTCTTTCAACTTTTGGTTAACAAATTGTGCCGGAGGTGTTTTTTTCTTTTTCTTCTTAGTTTTTTTTGTGAACGTTTTTACAGCATCCATAGCTTTATCGAGATCAGTATCTTTTTCTTTTACAATCTCTTCCAGCTCTTTGGCTAGATCAATTTCCTCATCTTCCTGAGCCGCCTTAGTTGCAAGAGTTTCAAATGCAGAAATCACCTTCAAAACAAAAGTTCGCAGCTGCAGATAAGCTTCATTCTCGACGATACCTTCACGGTTCGCCTGATCATTTAGGATTGCATTAGTTGTTTTGGAAATGCTCACCGCGCCAATAATTTGGCTAGGTCCGATTCTCCAGCCTCCTTGTTTTATACCAGCAGGACTGGAGGCTTTTCGATAACCAAGATCTAACCAGTCACCTTTACCTGAAGGCTCACCATATGGGCGCACTCGAAAATCATCTCTATAAATACGTACCCCACGATTTAGCTCCATAAACTTTCGCCAGTTACGCACTGTCATATCGACTTTGGAAAGAAATTCTTTCTTTTGAACCATATAGTGAAATTCAAATTCTAACGGGCCAAATTTTGGAGTATCACCTTGCCTAGATATCCAATTTTTCCATAGCGTTGGAGTTTGCTTTATCTCTTCACCTGTAACGTTATTCCTAAACGTTAATTGTACTCTGTTGCTAGCATCTACTTTAGCTTTAACGTCCCAACTTGCAGCCTTTAAAAGCTCTTGAGTATCAATAACTTGAGAATCGAACTTAACAGAATTAACAGTACGATGAAGCATTATCGAAAAATCATTTAATTTCCTATATGGCGAAATTAATAGTCTGAGTTCTTGTTTTAAATCTTCAACAAAGTCCGGATTCCACTGATCCTTTAAACCAATAAGAACCATGTATGTCCCTGACTGCTCAGGAAGAGAAAAAATCTCACCATACTTACCTTTCAGTGGTAAATCATGCTCGAAAATATCGTGTTCAATTTCAGAGATAGAAGCGTTTGTGCCTTCATATTTCCGCCAATCAACAACTAACTGAATAACTTTTCCACTGCCTTCCTTCTTGGTATACAAGACAACTTTCTTACTTAACCTATCTAACCCGAGTCGTCCTAAACCTTTAGCACCAGTAAGTACACGCTGTTTCTTCGTAGATAACTCCACTCCATTCTTAAAATCAGTACCGATTTTTAGCCAATGGTCATAGATAGTTTCTATATCCATCCCATTACCATCATCCTTTAGTACTAGCGTGGAAATAGCTTTATCTCTGATATGAAACTCGACATGAACGTCTTCTGCATCGGCATCGTATCCATTTTTTATCAGCTCAGACATTGCCACTGTAGAACTAGAAATACTCTCACGCCCCAGTTGCATAGGAACACGAGCTGACATATCGAAAGTTTTTTTAGCTAAAAGTCTACGTGCCATATTTATGCCTCGAAGAATGGAATATCTTTCATTACACCAACAGTTAAATGCCTTAATCGAATGCGTTTATTTAAAAAGTCATTTGTTTGCTGGCTCTGCAGTACCTTCATCAATTTTTTACACGTATTCACTCTTCCATCCTTAGGAGTAATAACAATCATGTGATTCTCAATCGCTACGGGTTCACGTAGATTGATAAGTGTTGCAGATGCGCGGTTTTTATCTGCTGGACTAGATGTTCTTTTAACCACAACAAAAGGTGGGCTAAGCGCTTTACCATTAAAATGTCTTGTCTCTGTCGCTTCAGTAACTATTTTCCATTGAGGACATATTTTAGGGTAGAAATATGGATATTCGGGGCCTTCTTCTGAATCTCTATAAGCAACTAAAGGGCCAGTTCTAATTTCAAAATAATCTGAAATAGTAGACTCAGCATCTTCAGCAGAATGCCAAGCTATAACCTTATTGCTATCAACAACTTGCCCCGAAAGTAAAAACACATCCACATCAGTTCTATTGTTAAATCTCCCCCATATATCTATACTTGCTTTCATTGAGTCAGACACAAATTTACGAAACTCGTTATACCGACTGCCGGAGCGAAGTACATCAGGTAAAATAGCGCTCACTCTACACCCTTCAGGCAATTTTCTCAGATATAGATCAAAAACAGCACCAGCAGCATTAACCTTACCTTCTTTCCAATAATTTTCTCTAGGTGAAGGCATAATTGTGAAAGGAGGATTCATTAAGATATGTGTAACATTCAATAATTCTTCACTTTTTACGGTGAAAGCATCTCGAACCTGTATGTTTGGAAGTAATTCGAAAGCTTCATCCAAATCACAGTCTTGTTCAATTCCTTGATTCAGAGCTTCTACAATAATTCGTAACTTCGTCGCTTCAATAAAATGAGTGTGGACATCAAAGCCCCAAAGCACTTGTCCCCATACTTTTAATGTTGCGGACAAAGTTTCTTCAACTCCTAACTTTCGTGAAGCTTCAATAAGTAAATTACCCGCACCACAAGTGGGATCTAGCACAACAGAATAAGAAGTAATTGCAGGTAATAGATCAACAGCTTTCGTTGCTAGTTTTTGCCCTGTAAAAAAGCTACCTGCTTCTCTCATTTCTTCAATAGTTAACAACTCCCTTAAAACTAAATCAATATTATCCATATCGACCAACCTCTGGAACTGCTTATTATCTTTCGAAAGTAATAGTTTTCGTATAACTGCATTATGTGACGTTAGAGCATTCATTTCTTATTTTCTGCAGGAATTTTTCAGTATTATATCATACCTAGGTCACTTTTTATAAAACAAAAAAAATTGCAACCATTTGATTTTAAACAGTTTAAAAAAGTTAAAATAATTGTAAAATCTGCAGAAAAGTAATGCTTAGTTTATAGCTTCTCAGCACCCCTTCCTTCTCAATCTAAAATTGATTCTGTCGGGTGTCCTTCAATAGACTTAGGATGGGAAATTCCAATATGCTTTTTGAAGCCAAACATGGAATCCATATCTTTTGCCGGCCAACTCAACGATTGAGCGACTACTCCTTTTTTTATTCGACTAAATTGTTCCTGTCAATTACGAGTATCAAGCTGTCTAATACATTTTGTTGAAAGCCATTTACTCAACCCTGTTGCATCAACTTCAAGTAAGTAATTCACATGACCATTTCGCTCCACTGCAACGCAACGAATTGTTCTCTTTGCACCATTATGTTAAAGGCAGTAAAACGAGAAGCATACTCCTCAGATCGATCAGTGCAATCTTGCATACCTCCGCCCATATCTGCCGAAGAGACCTCACCATTACTACCTGGCTCATTCATACTTACCGTCTCGTCTGCTTTCTTGGAGGTATCTTTACTACTATCTGGTCTATGACTCCTTTTGGGCATTGTTGCTTTCGACGTTGAAAAACGATTTTTAAACCTTACTGAACAGGTATTTTCACCAAGCAAGAATACTTGATTAGCATCGGAAGCCTCGCGATCATCATCAATAATATGATCTTCTGGGCGCTCATACGGTTCAGGGGCTTCTCCACCAATGGTTGGCTCTTGTCCTTCATCTGGGTGAGTGAAAGACGGGTTATGGTTATAGACTCTAGATGGTATTTGAGCATTAATTTCAATATCAGTAATTTTTTCAACCAGAAAGTAGCGGCCATTTGCATCAAGTCTGCCTTCATATGAAAAAGACCACCCAGACATTAGAGGAGGGTCGAAGTGAAATAGCCAGCGCTTAAATCCCACACATTCATCTAGGTGCTTCTCGGTGTTAAAGTATCTAAAAATAGATTCAAATGAATGTTTTGCATTACTGATGCCCTTCTACGTGTCAAGAAGTAATTTGGACTGCATTAATCAACATATTTCTCTTTTTAAGAAGATAGTAAATTTCTCTTGCAATATATCTTTTCAAGCATCGCAACGCTTCCATTTTTGATAACCCGTCACCTACGCGCTTTTTAATATATTCTTGTGAACGCTTTTCGATACGAAGTCTGCCAATCGCAATTATATGAAGTGCACTGTTTGCCGCTCTATCTCCACCTCTATTCAATCGGTGTCGGTTAGTTTTACCTGATGAAGCAGGAATAGGGCTAACTCCACAGAGAGCAGCAAAACTCGATTCTGATCGCAGTCTCTCTGGGTTATCACCTAACGTGATCAGTAGCTGCGCCGCCGATTCATATCCCACTGCCGTTTGTTCAATTAATTGTGGTGCTAATGTTTCGACAATTGTTGCAATCATTTTATCTAAATCAGCAATCTCATCATGAAGTTCGATATATCTTCGAGCAAGAGATTTTAAAGTTATTCTATACGCAGTGCTAATGTCTCTGTAATTGGTTAAGTCAGGGCGGGTAGATGCAAGTGTACGGATTAAGCTCATTCGAGTCATATGCCTAAGGGTGTCACGTAACTCATCTGGAGCAGATACAATACTTGTTCTTATCATTTGTAAAGCTACTGTACGAGCCGATACCGCACTTTTTCAACAACTTTTTAGGACTCTAAGAGATTCTACCATTGCATCTCTTGCTTTTGGTGTAACTGTTCTCAATTTGCTAAAAGCAGCATGTGCCGCATTTTCAGTATCTAATGAGTCATCTTTTCCTCGTTTACGACGGTCAGATTTGTCTGGTGCGGTAACCTCTAACACTTCAATCCCACTGCTTTGCATGTATCGTAGTAAACCAAGGCCATATGTACCTGAGCATTCAATTCCGATCCGTGAAACACGGCCAAATGATGACATCCACATAAGCATTTTTTTATATCCATGCCTAGTTGTTGGAAAGCTTTCGGTAGATAGTACTTGATTTAACTCATTTACAACGGCAGCGACATGTATATCCTTGTGAGTATCGACTCCCCCAACAATACATTCACGATCTATTTTGTTAATTTTATTCATGACTTCTCTCCATTGTTTCATTCGTTATGGACGAGAGCACTGAACCTAACATTTGGACATGACAGTAATGAGGTATTTAGCAGGCCCTTCTTGAGTCACAAATATAGGCGAGGTTGCCCTCACCAAGCAATGATATTAGACAATCGACAGATCCAAGGAATGACACATAATTGGTCGATCAGAGTGAGGGTCAGAAAGCCTAATACATTGTTGGTACCATGTTTCAAGCATGAACCATTAATGAATGATTGCCACCATGAAACAAAGCAGTGACATTATTACTATCTGAATGAAAAATGACATTCCCTTTAATTTGCCACTTCTTAACCGCAAGGCGTAGAACCCAGATCGTTAGCTCACTATTCGGTTTATCAGAAAAAGCCCAGCTAAAGATTCGCCGAGAGCATAAGTCTAAGATAACGGCTAGATATAACCAACCTGTCCCGATCCGAATATAAGTGATATCTCCTGACCAATAACGATTGAGTTTTTCCGGATTAAACTGCCTATTCAATATATTAGGCGAAATAACAGAGGCCCGTTTTCCAGCAGGATAACGATGAGATGTTGGTCTTTTTACCACTAAACCTAACCTCACCATGAGACGACGGACTTTTTCTATACCGATGGGGAACCTAAATATAACCGCTCAGAAAGCATTCTACGTTTACCATACGTTGCATCCATTTCATGGTAAATATGCTTAATAGAAGCTTCTAATCGATGCTTATCAGCATCAATTATTTTAGGCTTCGCACAATAATAAAACGAGCTTGATGGTATAAATAAGCAACGATAAATCTGTTTAACATTAAAACCTACCGTCTTCAGAATCAACGCGACCCGTTGCCGTTGTTCATTTCCATGGCGAAGAAGGCTAACGCCTTTTTTAGCAGCTGATTATCACTTGGGAGTTGCTTTACTTGTTTTTCTACAGCTTGAATCCGTAGTTGCTCAGGAGTTAATGCTGTTGCTTTAGGTGTGACCCCTTTTTGTTCTTGTTTATATTGCGTAACCCAACGTTGGATTGAGGATACCCCCACAGACATCGCTTGAGCTGCATCTTTATGTTTATATCCATGAATAATGACTAACTCTGCACATTCACGCTTAAATTCAGGTGTCACTTTTCTAACCATTTTGACCTCACTATCTATATTCAATAATAGCTCTAATTAGGTCTCCAAGTTAAGTCTACCCTTACAGTCTTCAAAGGCATTTTTATACTTGGCTTGAATAACAAATCTGGGCTGAACTTTAGAAGAGGTGTTGACAAAAAAATCTGACGACATCACTTGGTTAGCCCCATGTTGTGCAGGGTGCCAAAGCTGATGACCCTGACAAATATTTAGTGTGTCATCCCTATTGAGGGGAAACTGTTCACGAATGTCAGTTACGGCAGGGTAATGTTCAAGGATGAGAAAAACTGCGAATTCAAGGTCCGATAGTACATGATAAATACGATCAGTTAGATGAGAGTAAACTCTCTGAGATCGGCCTTCACTAATCCGCTTGATGATTTGCTTCTCAGTTCAAACATTTTTTGATTTTGCCATAACAAAAACCCGGTTAACTTTTAATCAGTTTAACCGGGTTTAAAAAGTTTTCAACTTTCACGTCATAGTTTCAAACTTTAATGCCCACCGACAATGTCTGTAGGCGGATAATATAGTTTGATCATTAATGGCCCAATTTAGGGCCATTAATCGCTTCTTAACCGGTTAAGTTTGATCGTTTTTTCACAAAGATAACTATATAGAAATCAAATGTAGATAATAAAGTTTGATCATTTCATAGCAACTTCTTACCACACTAGCTGGCCAGTTAACTCATTCATGTTGGCTATTTTTTCATTCTCATAATTATAGAACCCATATCCATAATGTTCTCGTATAGCAACTTGACTAACACATTTATGTTCCAACTTTGCATCAACAGCTTCCGGTTTGAGAGCAATCACTGGCTCCCCCTTTGATGCAACTGAAGAGTAAACTATGCCGTCTATGCTCTTTGAATCAAGCATAATTTGACTTGCAATAGACGTAACGCTGTATAACCTATCAGAACCATTCCTACACATAATATCAGCGAGAAATCTATCAGTTAATGCGTAAGCTAAAAGAAGCTCTTTGCTAAAAGCATTAGACATCTCTTTAAATGCTAAAGAATAGTACTTATAAACATTTCCAGACATGTATCTTGGTTTGCTATTTTGTCGGATGTAATCCCAAACCCCAATAGATCTAAGATTGAGCTCTACCCCTGATTTCTGATGTGAACGTAAAATGCTAAGTTGATCCATCTTATATGCATTAGCTTCTGATAAAACAACATGTAATCCTTTATCACTCTTCGAATTAATTATTGCAGCATAGAACAGTGGAACACCAGGTCCATTTAAACGACCTAACTTGGGACAATTTGCGTTTGGTTTATGAATATATGATAGTTCACTTACGTTTAAAAAAGGTTCTTTTTCACACTTTCTAGCTCTTAAGAACTCTAATTCTACGTATGGTAAATCAAGAGTTAATGTCATACACCCAATGAGGAAATCAAGTTTTTTCTCGATTTCACTTGCTGATAATTCAATATTTCCACTTAGATAACAGTCTAGCTGTTTGATAAAACTTGAAACATATAAGAGATTAGTAACGCCACACTCTTTAGTGCCTTTTTCATGAATCTTATCTATCAGTCTTGACTCTAACTGCAACATTGACCTTTATCCCTCTCAAACCAATCACATCATTTAAGCAAAGTGATGTCTGACTTTATCTCTAAACAATTGGCCAAACATTGAGTGATTGCCTGACTCATGGCGCATTCTTCCTGAAATGATGCAGGGGGATATCTCTAATTGCTGAGATAATTTCCTTACACTATCCGCATCAATGAGTGTTTGTGTTTTCCATACACCTGACGGGATCAAAGCCTCTCGCGCTAAAGCATTTGCTTCTTGCTCTACTTCACTCCCAGCTAATGAGTCGAGATCATCAAGATACCAAGTTTCGCTACGATCTAAATGTAAAGCTATGTGTGCCAATTCATGCATTAGAGAAAACCAAAAACTATCTAATCGATCATATCTCAATGTTATTGCAACAACAGGATTACCATTAGGAGTTAAACATACTGCCCCATCAAGATAAGTTTTTGGCAAATGCTGCTCAATAATCAAATGGATACCGTTTCTATTTAAGTATTCAACAGCTAATAAAGGCCCTTGTGCTGACCAAGAAAGTCGAGCTAATTTTTGCATCCATTCTAAAGTGACAGAGCCTACCTTATAGTTAGTTTGTAATGTATTTTCTTTCGCTCTTTGAAGCACTCTCACTTGCCACGCCCATAAGGCATATGGATCAGCTTCTTTATCATTACAGTTCAGATTAGCAGAAGACCGAAGTAGAGCAGGTTGAAGATCGAGCCCAGATGTGACTGAAGAAAGAAACATTGTTAATTTTTCCGCAGCATACTCTTTAAGTTCAGTTAGAGATCCGCTAAATCCTTCAAAATAACCACGCTTACGCATTTCTGCCAATGGGAATGCATACCAATCAATCTCTGATACACATGCATTTTTTTGTTCTGATGATTTAATAAGAATATCAGCCGAAATACCCAATCCTGCACTTAATTTACGAATCATATTCAGACTAAGATTACGTTTACGATTAAGCACTTCAGAAACTTTGGGAGCAGAACCAATAAAAGAAACTAAGTCTTTATTTGTTAATCCTGCCTGATCCATTCTAAATCTAATTGCTTCAATTGGATCTGGCGCTTCAATAGGAAATGCTTCTTCCTCATATTTTTCAATTAGTACAGCTAATACATCAATTTCATCAGATTCGATGCTATTTGGTTCAGGATCCATCTCCATAAGCGCCATCAAGCGAGAAAGCGCTTGTTCATGGTCTTGTTCTGATTTAATCAGCTTAATGTGATTCATACCCTACTCCTCAAAAGTCTTGCTTGTCGTACTGCGCGTGAGTCCCAACCCACTCAACAACAGCAATCCCATTCTGATACCTTACCTTGACTACCAGCCTATAATGATTACCTTTAATGTTAAAAATAACTTTATTATCAGCTAGAAAGTCGGCACTCCCGTATCTATTTTTAATATCCTGCGGTGTTTTCCATGCTGCTTTCTCCGCTTCGGAAAACCATGCTTCCAAAGCAGATTTAGCATTTGCATGCTTTTTGTAAAATTTTACTAACTTATCTCTTCCTAAGACTTTCATTTAACCCCGCAAGTTCCCTTCAAGGGAATTATATATATAGTTACCAAAAAGGGAATAAATAAAACTATATTTTTCTCTTCGATTTGTGAGATAGAAATGCACTTCAATCTAAGTATCTTAATCGTGAACCACCTTCTGTATGTTCCTCAACTTACCACATAATATCTCAGCCCAAGCTTCAACATATTCATCAGTAGTAATTTTGCGTTCCACTTCATTTTCTTTTTTGGTTTTCTTGGGATGACGACAGAACTTACTAACCGCTGTATTTTTTCCTATCCAAACATGATTCCAACCTCTGCCAAGGTCAGAATAATCCTGGAGAATTGTCTGTAATATCCGGTGTGGATTAGAGTCCTTCAAGAAAGAAACAACCAATGTACTCACACTAGCTGGACGATTAAGGCTATCAACATCCACTTCAATAACGACAGCTCCAACATCCAAGTAGCTGATGTTAGCCATATGATAACGAAGAAAGCTACCATCTACTGTATTGAGGACCATACGGCTGCCTGTTTTAGGGGGCGGGAAAGAACCACATCTCACACCATGTACCGTAAAATCTTTCTTGGTTTTAATAACCTCAATAGTTCTTTCAAAAAGTTGAAATTTTTCCGTTGGTTCAGCATCAATTAACTCATTAGGCTCATCATCTTCACTTCGATTTAATCCATAATCAAATTCTTGGTTATTTCCTTCCTGAGTTGCATTTCCAACACTTGCGCACTCCGATTTTTGTTCATCTGAAGGTATATTTTTGGATTTATCTGGAACCTCGTTATCATCGTCAATCTCTAGCCCAACATTACCGGCATTAGGACAATTAAAACTAAATTTTTGATCATTTTTCTGATGCAGTCGTTTACCAAGTTTAGGTAAATCACCTAAATCAAACTCAGGGTCAAGATCACTCGGTGGTGATTTTTTAACTGTTCGATTTTTATTGGGAACAGGGACTGGCTTTTTAAACTTAGGATGTTTGATTTTTAAACCTGTAGGTGTGAAAAATGGATGATTATTAACGGTAATGATTTCGGAAACCCAAAATGTTTTTTTATCAGTTGAATACGTTCCAGCTACTTCAAGCTCCCATCCAGAAATCGAAGGTGGTTTAAAACTAAATTGGTATGTGTCTGATGAATCGATATTATTAAGTAACTCATAAATTGAAAAAAAGCTCTTCGCAACGTGTCGGTCTGTCATTAGCCAAGCCAAATGCTCTTTAGATTTCCGAGAACGAATGTTTTCTACTGGATAGCGAGTAGTCTCAGGAAATATAATTTTGGGGTCATTAGAATCATCGTTATACCGAGCTAAGTCCCTCAGTCCATTTGGACTAAAAGCAGCTCGAATAAGATACTGGTTGTGAAAAAATAGTGCTCTTGCCAATTCAAAATTCGTTATTGCAATCGTAATATCTTCATAAGTCGAATAATGCATATATGGCGAATCATCATCTATAGTCCGCCCATCAGTTTCAATGACCACATTCAACTTATCAAGGGTACCATCAGCTAATCTCTCACCATTCTTATACGTACTTTGACTAACCATCATGTTAGCTAACTCGATAGGAACAAACTTACATTTCTCGCTATTTTCCCATTTAAGAGCCAGATGTGGTTTCCATTTACCACTAATTCCCCGACGAACGGTTATACCCTGGACCTGAATTAATTTGGTATCTTCCGGCAAGTCCCGCTTGGCGCGAGATTCTCGGGATATCCAAGAAGAGAACTTGCTTGGCAGGTTCCCTAATCCGTTTTTTACTGAGTCCAGCGCTACGTTCAAGTTCATATATTTTAGGAATAGTCTGTCCGTGAGTTAACTTATCAACAACAATACAGAGCAATCTTCTAATTTGATACTCTTCTACTGATTCCTGATAACGAGTTAGGAAACAATGGCATAAAGGTAGTTTATCTAGCTTATCTGGGATCAAATTCGTCGCATTTATCTGTTTTGAATACCACGCACCTGATTTTCTCGGCAAAGACAAATCAAAGAAGGTACTTCGTTCAATACTCAGCAATTGCTTGGCTATTTTAAGATCTCTTTTACCCCAATCAACCCTTGGCTTAATGTGCTTTATAATCAATGGTTTTGGCAAATTACGACAATGCCATTTTCGGTCAAATCTATAAAGCCACGAATACACTCTTGTTCCTTCTCTCGTATTCCGAATATCCTTTAACGACTCGTGATATTTCATTAAATCTAACCAAATAGCACGGTATTCTTCTTTACGCTGTTCATATTTTGATGTGTGGTATTTCGCTTTCTTTACTGATTTATCCGGCAAAATATCAACTTTCGTACATTCTTCTTTTATCGAAACAAATTCACCAAGCAGAGCAATCATTGCTACCAGATGATGTAAATACGTAAAAACTCTCCTGTGTTTTCGAAACATAGCAACTAACCAGTTATTTTCGCCCTCCAAACCCAATCCATTTTCAGCTAACCAATTATCTCCCCAAGAATTTCGGATAATAGAACGAATCAAATCATGATCAATATTACCTCCTTTCATTAAGGATAATGAGCTAGCTAAATTTTTATAATACAAACTCCAGTGATGTTCTGAATGGCAGGAATATGATGAAGAAAATAAGCTATCAATCTGTCTGGCTAAGGAAACATGGAAAGGGTTATTTTCGATGATGCCGATGCCTACTGTCGGCTTAAACCGTTCATAATCTGCGGGGATATAAGCATGTCTATGAGTTGCTCTGATCTCAATACCGCTATCGACCAATAAGCAACGATGTATTGGACAGCACGAAATTCCAGGTAACTGAAACTGACGTCTCCAGTATGTTTCCCCTAGGTTATCGATATCGTCTTTAAGGCAAATGGGACAATAACGGAATTTACGAGGCCAATTTAACTTTGATGCATTAATACCAATACTGGTTAACGTTTGATTTTTACTGCCAAAAATCAATTCATCCTTTTGAATCTGATATCGAGATGCTCCCATGAATGGCTTAAATACGCCAAGCAACGCATGTTTTTCTATTATCTGTTCTGGAGATGTATCCCACAAATGTCCAACATGAGATAAAAGTAACTGGATATGTCCCTGGAATAACGATGATGGAACAATATTCCGAGAACCAAACAATAGCTCTAATGCCTGCTTATCTGCATTAAGCCCTTGCCGCTGAACAAATCGAGCCAATACACTCGACAAGAGTTCGTCTTCATAGGGAACTGGAAACTGCATGATCATAACGAACCTCATAAATTTGAGGTCGGTTATATTGAATTATGGCTGTTATCTATTTGCTCTTGGATTTCTTAAGTGACTCAATCAGAGACTTTTTATCGTCACTGCTTAAATTATCAATCAGAACAGCCAGTTCTGCACTTTGGTCATCTTCACAGAAAAAGTAGTTCAGCGGTACACCTAGCTCTTTTGCTAGTTTCCGCAAGGTTTCTACATCTGGTACATGTCTACCCTTTTCATAATGGTTCATTCGACCACTCGCAGAGCTTTCATCCATACCGACTCTTACACCAAGTTCTTTCTGTGAAATACCCACTTTTTTTCGTGCCTGCTTAAGGCGTTCTGGGATTGGATTGTTATGCAACGTTTCTTCATCTTAAAAATCTCACGTACTTAGATTGTCTAAGTTTCTCTTAGTTGTGTATACTTAGCAATCCTAAGTATAGTTAAGAATGAGATTTCCGAAAGAATGAATAAAAAATGCAAAATTTGGATCCTTGCTGGAATTGATTAAACGGGATACGGTTAGCCGGAAGGAACTGATTCAGCTAGCTGTAGAAACAACTGCATTTGATAAAATTCAAGCCACTCGATTTGTAGCTCGGAATATTCACGCTCTAAAATGTAAAGGGCTGATTACCGCCCTTGGTGAAAGAAAGCAACGTTACTATGATTTTTCTCTGATCCGCTCCAACTACTTTAGTCCGGTAGTATTCGACCAAACTACAAATGATTTATTGGCTATTGAATCACAAGTCAGTGAGGAAATTCGAGTATTGGAATCTGAGATCAAAACTTACAATGAGTTCTACGAAAAATACCCGGAAAAACGTAATCAAATCGATTTTTTGTTGGAACAAGCAAAACGAGAACAATTTAACTTAGCTGGCAGAGAAAGAGCGTTGAAGCGTCTTATTATTTCTCATCAAATTCCATTAACCAAGGCTGACAACCGAGTTTGCTAAACGCTTTTCATGCCCAAAAGGTGTGGTATAAAAACGTTGCTCAATACCATACAACAGGAGCTTTAGTTCATCGTCGGTAGAAATTTCAAACTTACTATTAGCCTCATCAAATGTTAATTTTTGATCACAGTATTCATCAATGTAGCCTAGCATATTCGCTTTATCATCATCAGTCATTGCATCAAGAGATGCCATGGCTAATGCTATACGCTTACGGTTAGGTTTTGACACTTTATCCAGCCCATAGTCACCTGCTAACTCGATATATGGCTCATCAAGAAACTCTTCAACCTCATCGTTAGTCGCTTCTTTGTAAAGTACATCTATTCCTTTAAAAATACTGGTTATGGTCGCTAAATTTTTAAATATCAGCGTATCTGCATTTTTATAATAGATAGCATCGGGTAACGTATTTATGACTAAACGATTTTGACTTTCTTCGACTTCAGCCGTTTCACCGAAACCAATCATTTTCCGCTTGAGAAACACTGATGGTGTGACTTTTTGAAAATAGATATCCGTATTTTGAACGGAAAATAGATAGGCTATTTTTGAAAATTGAGCTTTGGTTAAGTCGTCATAGTCTTTCGAATCAAACTCACCTTTTAAAAAATCTAGGCAATAGTCCTGAAGACTAAACTGCTCAATCTTAAACCAAGAGTCTTCATCCAGGTTATGGTCAGGATCATAGTCAATACAATGGGCGATATCGGCAACAACAGCATCATAGAGTGTATGGTCAGAAATCAGTTTAAAATAAGGCTTTTTCCTTAACCCTTTAACTTTAGCCAACACATGATCCATATTTATTCTCGCTCCATAAATGTGTAGTTGTTAATGCGGTATGCTTTGCTGATATCTATTTCATCCGGCTTTTTATATTTGCATCGACTGATCAGAAAAATCGCAGTGCCATTCGTCGTTTTGATGTTGTAAAACTCAAAGCCAAACAACAAAAAAAGCGGATTAAAATAAAGCGCTTGCGATAGAAAAGTGAAGACAAACAGCACCCCATAAACAAACCATAGGGTTTCCCAGTTACTGATACTGAGCGCGACAAAGAAGTAGCCTAAATAACTTGGCAAGAAACTGTTATTTGCATGCTCAATGCTCTCAACAGTCCCTTTTTTGAATTCATCCCGACCAAGCCACTTACTGAACCAAATACTTAATCCGGTCAGTAATATCGGTACACTAAGATAAATAAGATAGGAATAAATGTTCGGCCATACTGTTACAGAGGAACAGTTAGGTAACAGCTTAACTAGAGTTACTCCTTTCTGTACCAGATAAATCAACAACAACAGGGAAGTTGCGTTGAAAGTGAGCAATAGCCGAAACAATAAATTCATTATTTCACCGTTACCTGACCGTTCATTAGTATCGGGAGAAGCCAGTCGCGGAGTTTTTCTAGCTTTTCATTTTCATCCAAAATCGCTATTCGCTTCTTAAAGTGCGGTTTAACAAACCCAGCATAATTAGTCAGAACCTTTTCAGCTGGTCTAATAATTTTCATTGGCGCTAGATTTGTCCTTGTAATCTGCGGTTGTGCAGAACCAGTTATTACATTTTCAAGACCAGCTGAACGCAATAAGTTATAGATATATGTGGGTGGTAGGAAATGTGAATCGGTTTTCACAACCATCGCATTACCTGTAATCCACGAAAAGGGGCGAGTTACATTAATTTCACCACAAGAATTGCCCCGACATGTTACTGCAACAACGCTTTGTTCATGATTGTATTCATCATAACGCCCAACAATTCCGTTTGCACCATAGACAAGGAATTCTCCGTCTTCGATCATTTCTTTTTCAGAAATTGTTTTTGGCTGATAAAGTTCTGCAATTTCACCAAGCGTACCATCACTCCACCCCTCCGGTATTTCACGCTTTAGAGTTCTGTTGTAAACCATTTTACCGCCAGAGGTTTTGTAGGGTTTACCGTTTACATCTGGGTAATCGAACTGCACAAACCAGTAGTCGTACAAAGTTTTGGCCATAGCTTCCAGCTCGGCGTTGATACGGTTGTTGAGTTCGATTTTTTCATTTAATAGGTAAAGAAGATCACCGGCTTTAACTTGGTCATCATATTCGGGTAACAAAAGGTCCAAATATGAGAATATAGCTTCATTCAGGCTTGCTCTAAGAGTCATGACTGCATTGTTTGTCATGGTTTTTCTGAACATTGGGCTTCTTAGGTAGAAAGCCATGAATTTCGAGTAGGTGATATCAGTTTGTGTTGGGCGAAGTCGTTTCAAAAAGCCACTATATGAGGCTTTTGGATAGTCCTTGATTGCTACGCAACTCATCGCAAGCTCATCAACAACCTCGCTGGTTCGAGTAAGAAAAATATCACCACTCTTTATTGAGTAGGTATCTTTTTCTTTGTCAGATGTGGCCATCAAGTCGGTCAGTGCATCTGGCACGAAATAGTTATTGAATACCACAGAGAACGATAGAAATGGGCTACCATGCCCGGCCTGGTCTTTTGTAGACGATATCCCGGAAGACATTGTGTATAGATCACAAAATCGATACTTCTTGAGGTTACTCATAATTCAACCCCGCCAATTGGTTTTTAATCTCTGTTTCCAACTCCCGAGACTGGCTAAACAGGCTATCTAAATTGCTGGTGAAGCCCTGCATCTTTTCAGCAAACTGTTCTGGGGTTATATCCACATATTCGATTTTCACATCGAAGTACTGACCTGCACTTAACGAGTAGTTTTTGGCTTCGATGTCGTCATAACTCACAGCGACGGAAAAATCGTCTACTGCTTTCTTAGCGTTAAACACTTCAATAATCTGTTGTTCTTCATCTGGTGTTAATACGGTTTTTTGGTTTTTGCCATCTTTGACTTTTTCACCCAAGTTTGAAGCATCAACCAATACCACATCGCCATCATTGCTGGCGTCGATAAATATGATCGATACGTTCGTCCCCGTAGTGGCGAAGATATTCGATGGCATGGAAACTACGCCCGATAGCATTTTGTTTTTCACCAAATGTTCACGAATTTTTTTGTCGATTCCTGATTGAGCTGTAATGAAACCAGTAGGCACCACAACTGCCGCTTTTCCTCCCGCCTTTAACGACGCAATAATGTGTTGCAAGAACAACTGGTAGATTTCCATCTTGTCCTTAGCTTTAGGTTTAATCTTTGGGATACCAGCAAAAAATCGCTCTTTGTTTTCTTTGCTATCCAACTCATCACGAAAATCACTAAAATCGAGCTTAAACGGCGGGTTAGAGACAATATAATCAAAGCGTTTTAGTTCTTTGCCATCCTTATGATAAGGGTGCAGCACAGTATTCCCCTGAATTACATTCGGAATGGAGTGCACCAAATTATTTAAGATCAGGTTTAAGCGCAGCAGGTTTGATGACTTTTGCGAAATATCTTGTGTATAAATGCTACAGCGGTTTTCACCAATAGCATGGGCCACATTCATTAACAAGGTACCCGAACCTGCCGATGGATCGTAACAACTAACATTGCGTACTGTACCACGTTGCTCTTTGGGTACTAAGATTTCAGCCATAATGCGTGCTACCGCATGAGGAGTAAAATACTCGGCGTATTTACCACCGGAGTTACTGTTGTAGTCTTTGATTAAGTATTCAAAGATGGTCGCATAGAAGTCAAATTTTTGAGTAAAAATACGCTCGAAGCTAAACTCAACCAGTTTATTAATAATTGCTCGACAAAAATCATCTCTTTGAGACTCATCAGCGACATATTCGCTAATACGGTCAAACAAAACAACCTTTGCACCACCATTTGTTTTTACTGCAAATACTTCGTTATTTGTCATAGCGATATCACGTAAGGTGTCATCAAATAACTTGGCAAAATCTGGTGCATTTTGTTGGCTAAAGAGATAGCTAATAAAGTGGTGAGGCTTTAAACGGGCGGTGTCACCACCCATTTGAAGTTGCATCATCTCAAGATCATCTTCGCTCATGGAACTCAGAACTTCTTCCCACTTTTCTGCCTGAGCTATGCTGTCGTCAATTTTCTTTGCTTCATAAGCAAATTTATCGTTTAAAAACTTGTACAAAAACGTTTGAGTAATGATTTTGAATTCATTACCATCATTTCCCAGCCCATAGTTCGCACAAATACTTTTTAGACTATCAATTAGCGTTTTAGTTTTTTCTTGAAATTCGAGTTCTATCACGTTTATGTCCTACCAGGATTGGCTACCTGTATTAAATTCTTTTAAATATTCCGCTACTACCAAATGATTGATGTAACGTGAAACATCAGGATTAAGTTTAATCTTCTGCTCTCTCATAAAACGACCGATCACCAACGGTATCATTTGGCGTTCAAAGTAACTTTCGTTATCGAGAATCTGGCTGTTGTTGAGCACCTGTTCATCGGCATCTAGCTTCACGCCCGCCAAGGCTTCAAATATTTTACGCTCTGACTCGCTAATATCACTTTGACTTTTCTGTCGCTCCTGCAATCGTTTATGGATACGAGTGTATTTGGCATCGCCTAGATACTTTTGCCTTAACAGGTTATTTTGGCGATTAAGCTCTTTAACGCGGTCGTGTATTTTATTCAATGCATCTATATTGGCAACCATTTCATCTTGAGTTACTTCACTAAGATTTTTCTTCTTAAATAAGCGCTCCAGCTCTTCTTTCAAACTTATAAATTGCGGGTCTTGCTGGTCAAAGTTACTAGCCAGTGCTTCGCGAGTTTGACGTAGCGTGTTTTTAAGTTTGTCGGCCAGTACCAGCTCTTCTTCGCCGATTTTTACAAACTTAAAGATAACATCTTCTAAAGCACGATTGAGCAGGTTAGTGGTATCTTGCCCGCTTTCTAAATCAATTTTAAGATTCAGTAAGTCCAGATGATTGCTAGTTTCACGATAAAGCACATTCAGCTTGGCAAAATCCAGCTCATCGAGAAAGTCATACTCACCTTGCAAGCGGATCAAGTTATACAAACTGCGAGCATCTGCTAAGGCTTTTTTTAGTGCAAGTACGGTATCTCGGTCTTGTATTTGGCTGATCTGATTGCAGAACTCTTCCATGTTGTCAGTATCAAAACGGAACAACACGTCTTTAATATGTTCGATTTCTAGCTTGATCTCTTCCTGAGATTTAAATAGGTGTGAGTAATGCTCCATTTCATCGCCCAATTCCGACTGTAACTCATCAAAATAGGCTTTATTGGTAGCATCGAACTCTTTGCGAATGTCAGCAAAATCCACCACATAGCCGTAGCGAAAATCTTTGTAAGTACGGTTTACTCGTGTAAGGGCTTGTAACAGGTTGTGCTTACGGATCACCCGACCAAGGTAAAGTTTTTTCAGGCGTTTGGCATCAAAGCCGGTTAGAAGCATATTGTAGACAAAGAGAAAATCTATTTTGCCTGCCTTAAAATCTTCAACCCAGTTTTTGCGTTCGTCTTTAGTGCCGATATCGTGCAAAATCAGCGCCGCACTTTTAACTTTGTTATCTTGCTTAATCGATTCTGAATAAGCAACCGGTGAAGGTTCAGAAACCTCAAGTTCAGAGCTTGATTGCTCTCCATCTGTTCGTTTTTCAGCATAAACCGAATTGAAAATCTCGAACATTTGCTTAGCCTGATCGGAGCTATCGCAAATTACCATTCCACCAATACTACCATCGTTCAACGCACCACGACTTTTCTCAAAGTCGGTAACAATATAATCGAGCATTGGTTCCACAAAGCTTGGATGCGCATAAATCAACTTACGATCTACATCGCCCATTTTCACTTCAGCTTCTTCTAGAGCCTGTTGTAACTCGATTTTATATTGAGTGGAAATTTCTTCCCGAATTAAACGCAGTGTATAACCATCAGATATTGAAGCGTTGTAGTAATACTTATGGATATAATCACCAAACAAGGATCGTGAATTGTAGTCATCTCCCAGTAATGGCGTACCGGTTAAACCTATTTTGATGGCATTACTATCTGATTGGCTTAAATTGGCAAGAAAACTCCCTTTCGGGTTGTAACTACGATGAACCTCATCAAGGAAGTAGACCCGCTGAATATCTACGTCATAGTCTTTCGTAGAAACCACATCAGGATCATCTTTAAATTTTTGAATGTTCACCACGGTGATTTCAGGTTTACCGGAGTGATTGTGAATAACCTGAGTGGTCTTAATATCTTTAGTGAAGGCATCACGAGAATTAATAGTATGAACAATTAGCCCACGAGAAATGAATTCACGCTGTGCTTGTTGCAGCAGATCAAGCCTATCAACAATAAAATAAAATTTAGGGATAATGTGCTGCTTTTGGAAAAAATCGGTTAAGAATCGGACATTGTAAAAGGTAAGAGCTGTTTTACCACTCCCCTGAGTATGCCAGATAATTCCCTTCTTAATTCCTTCGTCGAGTTTGCACTCAATCGCTTTAGTGGCAAACATTTGTGGATAACGCATGATATGTTTTTGCAAACCATCACTTTCGGATACATAGGCTAAGGAATAACGTAAAATAAAGGCTAAGCGCTCTCTACTAAGAAGAGAAGTACAAATGCGATTGGTCGGACGTTCTGCTTGTTTGTTTGTCTGAAATTCAGGGTTGCTTCGGATAACTTCAAGGTTATTGTCTTTTAATACCCTAAGTTCATCTTCATCTGACACCGTCTTTAACAACGCAGTAAGATTGAAAACCTCTTCTTCTCGGAAGTAGTTAAACACTGGCTTGTTATAAGAACTACTGGCGTAGAACGCTCCTTGCACCGGTTCAGGATCACCATCGTCGTACTCCATATTGTTGGAGAAGATCATAAACTGGGTAATATTTGCGAATCGTTTAAATTTAGGGTTCTGAAAACGTCTATTTATTCGATCACGTTCAGCCAGTATTCCTTCACGATTATTGGGCTTTTTCACCTCAATAAACACCAGAGGCATCCCGTTGATAAGTAATGTAATGTCAGGCCGAAATTCTTCATCGCCATTTTGACATGTCAACTCTGTAACAACATGAAAACTATTGTTGTTAAAATCTTCAAAATCTATGAGTTTGGTGTTGGAACGTTCGGAAATACGTTCAAAGAATGCACGTCCTAAATCTTCGTTATCAAGCAAAAGTTTTACGTCATCGAGTAAACGGTCGATATCGTCCTGTTCAATACCAGGGTTAATTTTGGAAACAGACTCAATAAATATATTAGGAAAAATATTAGTATCCAAATCCCAGATAGTATTCTTAAGTGACAGATACTTATACCCAAGTCTCATCAAATGCAAAATTGCGGGTATTTTCACCCGCGAGTCTTCATTAAATTTCATATCATCCGTGCTTTTTCTTTTTAGTAGCCTATGTACTGACGTCAGTGATGTTTCTTCGCTAACTCATATATTGCATTAAGTCTATTACCACACCACCTTTCACTAAGTTTTGGTAGGTAAACTCAGGATCATCATCTCTCATTATTCGTAAGTCATTAGATATATAAACCGGAGTGTAGCCTAACTCTTTTTTCTGCTTTTTCTTTTTAATCTGAGGTGTTGGATCTTTCAATTCTTTAACTTTAGCGACTAAGCCAAACAGATCTTCGTTTGGAAACTGTTCCATTGCTTGTTTTGCTAAAATAGGAGCCAAATCGCTACCGATATTAAACTGTTTAAGCAACGCTACTAATTGGGATTGCTTATCAGAACTTAATGATGATTCATCTTGTTCCAACGCATCTTCAATGACTTCATCAGAGCCTTCAGCAAGAACCAAGACCTCTTTGAGCGGCAAATCAAGATCCGCATATTTCAGAATCTCTTCTTCCCGCCCACCTCGCAAAGCGTTAATCATCGGATGAACAATAGATAGCTCTTCGTTATACACTTTCTCGACAAGCTTTCTATCGATCAATTCTTTTCCAACGATAACCGCACGAACCTGACAAAGATAAAACAGAACTACAGCTATATGCGCAATTCCTTGAGTATACTCCCAAAATAAGTCACGTATACCATCGGTTAACGGAACTGGTGATTGAAACCACTGAAGTTTCCATAAACGAGCAAAGAATTTTTCCCACTCATCGTCTTTTTGAGGTTGAGTGGAACGGTTAAAACGCCCCCAATTCAAACTACCAAATTGAGCTGCGCGCCTCGCACTGCGCATAGTTGGACTAAAAATTTGGTTTGCTTTTGGTGTGCCGACAAAAAGAACGGGGATTTTGATAACGTTAGTTAACGCCACAAAGAAGTTTAGAATTCGGTCTGATCCGCCGGACTTAAAATGATCAAGGTGCTGAATTTCATCAATAACCAAAATGCCAATCGAATGCAATGCAGCAACTCTGGCGATATCACCCAGCAATGATTCTGCCGATGACCGAGGTTTTACATAGGTTTCTTGATAATCAGTATTCAATGCTTCATCAACAGCCCTGAAAAAATTAATACATAAACTCTTAACCGATCCATCATGTGGGCATTCCAACTTTAACCATACGAGTTGTACATGCTGATAATCTGGATGCAATATGGCTTGTTCATAACTATTTAAAATCGCTTCAACCGCCGTCGATTTTCCTGCACCAGAGCAGCCAATAACAGAGCTAACTAAAGCTTCATTGCCTGCATTCCTTCGAGATTTAACACTCTTGACTCTATCGACAGCATTTAATGATTCGACATAGCTTTTATCTGCAATATTTCTGCTCAGATACCCACTACGTATCATCCCAGATATCATTTGTTCGAGCTGAGAATGAGCTTTTGTTGGATACAAAAACTTATCCAGTATTCTCATCATCGCATGACGTTTAATATGCCCCGGTAAAGCCCTTTCTTCATCGGTGATCTTAGGGTATCTAAACAATAACTTAGCGGTTTGTTCCGGAGAGTTAATTGGTGGCAAGGCATTAATTAACGGATGGCCTTCATACTCTTGAATTTCAGCATCAATGTAACATGCAGTGCAAATTCTATTCATCATCATCCTCCAAGAATGAATCTAAATCTGGAAAATCAAAAGATTCATCCGAATCGGATGAACGAATTGGAACAACTGGAGCAAGTTCTTGTTTTTTCGATTTATCAGCCAACTCATCTCTATTTTTTTGTCGTTCTAATTCTTTTTCAGCATTCCGGTTTTCCCGAATGCCACGAAGCTTTTCAGTATTAGTCTGAGATGATGGAGATTGTGCTTTTTTATCTCGCTCTTGTTTGACAATCTGCAGGATTTCCTGCTGCAAATCTGGAGCTTCAAAGTCTTCTTGTTGCTGATTGGTTGCTTCCGTTTTCTTGGCCTGTGACAGCAAAAGCTTAGCTTCAGCAAACGTCATATCGCGATATCTTCGGCTTTTATCCGACAATAAACAGACCCAATAAGAATCGAATCTAGTATCAGGTCTTAAATAAATTACGTTTGTATTCCTAGGATCATAGGAAATATCAACAAATTCTGGTCTAGTCACTGATTTCGACCGATGAAACCATCCTATCTGCATAGCTTCACTACAGGTATAGGACATACCATTAAACTTGATTCCAGTGACAGAAACCGTTGCTTTACCTTGTGGAAGCATATTGATAAAAGCGAGTTCCTCATCAACAACTCTTAGCTTACCAGTGCGATTTTTCACTCCCCAATTCCAAAGATCAATTGGCTTAGATGCAAGGTCAGTTGGCATATCAGGAGAAAAATCATATTCAGTAACAACGTGAGTGGTATTGTGATTAATCACATGATGAATCACGATTTTAGTAAATGCTGTAAGCGTTAGTTCAGCATCTAACTCATATCTATGTCCGATACGCTTTTTGCCATTAAGAGGCTCTACAACACCTTGAGCATAAGGCTTTATATGAGCGTGCATTTCCTTAAACGCTCGTTCAACAACACCTTTATCACTACCCCGATACGCTCGGGTATTGGTTAGTGAAATACCTAAGCGGTTAACTAGAACGTCGGCTTGCCTCCCTAACATTTCACCTCTATCAGCCGTAATCGTGGCTGGAATCCCAACACTTGGCCACATTGATGAATCAATTTCGATCCCGAACTGTTGGCAATACTTCACTTTATCTGAAAAGGCATTCGCTAAAGCAATGGTTGCTGTCGCCCAAGATGGATTTTCTAGACCCACGTATAACCCCACCACCATGCGACTGAATACGTCTTTAACGTAATAAATAACGGGCCGCCCAATGATGCGATTTCTATCTAACCCAGATACTAAATACAGATCAACAATTGTTGCATCAATTTCATATCTAGCACCGGGCCCAAAATTCAAATAAGCAGAAGTACTCGTTAACGGGCTTGTATCCTTATTGAATTGGATTTGTGGGGTTCGAGCTTTGAGAACATGGGTAGTCTGATAGTTGGTTTTGTAGAAATATTTAAATTGAGAGAGTGTGGGTATGCTCGTTTTATCCGCTTTAGGATAACGAGATTTGTAAAAACCTACAGCTCTGTCTTTAGCATCTTTGAGATTCACTTTTTCATTTTTCAAGTAAAAGCCATCTATTGCCAAACGAAATAAGTCTGCCACTTCGTCGGTAATAATAATTCCTTCACCATCAGCATGTTTGCGTTTACGACCAAGCTTATTTTTAACATTTCTTCTTGGAGTACCAGCGCCCCCACACTTCTCGTAATCAGGAGCTAAAGCATCGGGCGCCATTCCTCGTTTCCAATAACGCCTAAGCTGACGAAGAATATAGATTCTAGGTTTATCGGTATTTTCTAATTGCTCTCGAATTAATTGATTACGAGTCGCCTTATCAAAAAGTAAAGTGTAGTTATCAAGGAGATGTGAAATGGCACGATAAGCTTCATCTCTTCTTTCTGTCGAAATACTCCCTATTTCAACCGACGGTAAAACAAATGGCTCACTGATTTGTGAAAATTGCTCGGGATTCAATAAGTCATCAATATCAAACTGAATCGGCCATGCGCTTTCATCATCAATATCGATCAACATACAAAAGTTCAGGTGTTCCCATACAACCCGATAGCGATGCTGAGTTAAATTATCTAAATACACTTGATTAAGATACATTGCCTCTCCTTAACGCTAAGGAGTGCTCAGTAATAACCAACTCACTTGTTGTCCAGTGGTAAAATGATAGCGCCAATGGTGCTAAAACTATCTTTCTCGAAATAGCTAATCTAAAAGCTTCTATATGAAAACCAGGTTCAACTTGGTAGCTATCGTCGAGTTGAGCACACAATCCACCGACTTTTACGTTTTGATGAGTTAACAGACGCTCCACTATGCTCAACAGTTCTTGGTTTGAGCGTTCACCGGAATCATTAACTAATGCAGGATGGAGCCATTGTAGATTCTCTTTTAGGACAGGTTCAATTTGACGTTCAGTAAATATACGCCAGTCAGCTCCCTTATTATCCCAATACGCTTTTTCAATTTGGAGCTTATCGATAACTCGGGGATTAACTAACTCTTCAGAATACTTAACGGTCAATGCCAATTGTTTCTGCTTTTTAAAATCTAACAGAAAATCTGTAGTAACAACTTTGAGCTTGCCTGAAACTTGAGGATGTTTGATTCCTAACTGGCGACAAATATCCAAAGTATCTTCTATAGGAATGGGAAACTGCTCGCGAATATCGATAGTATTGGAGGAATAATCAAATGAGAGGAAAGCAGCTAACTCTAGTCGGGATAGGAGGTGATGAACTCGACCAACCGTAGCGCTATTGCTTCGACAACTTTCCCCCAAACTGCTTAACTCATGAATGTAGATAAAAGGCTCATAATCTTTCCCTACGCCTTTTCCACGTATTTTGAGCTTTTTGAAGTCGGCTGGATGAACTGGTTTATTTGAGTCTGGCATAAAAAATACCTCCTGATGTATTTAGCATACACCAAGAGGCTATTTTTTGATCAGACTTTATTACTTTTGATCAGACTTTATTAACTTAGATCAAACTTTATTATCCGAATACAATGTCAATAAATGCTAAATTAGCACTTATTCAACCGTGACTGCTTTTGCAAGGTTGCGAGGTTGGTCAACATCGGTTCCTTTGATGATAGCAATATGATAAGAAAGCAACTGCATCGGAACAGTATAGAAAATTGGCGCGACAATTTCGTTCACATGCGGCAACGAAATAATCTTCATTCCTTCAACTGCTTCAAAACCGGCTTTTTCATCGGCAAACACGTACAACAGACCACCACGAGCACGAACTTCTTCAACATTAGATTTGAGCTTTTCAAGAAGATCATTATTTGGAGCAACGACAACCACTGGCATATCTGCATCGATCAATGCTAATGGACCATGCTTAAGTTCACCTGCGGCATAAGCTTCTGCATGAATGTATGAAATTTCTTTTAATTTAAGCGCGGCTTCCATTGCAATTGGGTAGTACTCGCCACGCCCTAAAAATAGGGTGTGTTCTTTATCGGCAAAATCTGGGGCTAGAGCTTCAATTTCTTTATCAAATGCTAACGCAGCTTCGATTTGAACAGGAAGAGCATGAATTGCTTGTACAATTTCTTTCTCTTTTTCAGCGTCAATATTTTTATTCTGCTTACCAATAGCCGTTACCAGCATTAACATTGCTGCAAGTTGAGTGGTGAACGCTTTGGTCGATGCCACACCAATTTCGGTTCCCGCACGTGTCATAAAGGCAAAATCTGATTCACGAACTAATGACGAACCAGAAACATTACAAATGGTCATTGCTGACATGTAACCTTTCTCTTTTGCCAATCGCAACGCTGCTAATGTATCGGCTGTTTCACCTGATTGTGAAAGCGTAATTAATAGACTATTAGGACGAGTAACAAATTTACGATAGCGGAACTCCGACGCGATCTCTACATCACAACTCACTCCAGCTAAGCCTTCAAACCAATATCGTGCAGCCATTCCTGAATTATATGACGTTCCACACGCAATAATTTGAACATGTTCAACTTTAGATAAAATTTCTAATGCATTCACACCAATGCTTTCTATTACTACTGAATCTTGAGTGACACGCCCTTCCATTGTGTTTTTAAGTGCATTGGGTTGTTCGAAGATTTCTTTTTGCATGAAGTGACGATACTGACCTTTGTCGCCAGCATCATGTTCTACATTAGATTCAATAACTTCGCGCTCAACCGCTTGGCCGTTAGCATCAATAATACTCACATCACGACGAGTGATTTCGGCCACATCTCCTTCTTCAAGGTACATAAAACGACGTGTAACACTTAAAAGAGCAAGCTGATCTGAAGCAAGGAAGTTTTCACCAATCCCCAAGCCAATCACAATTGGGCTACCAGAACGAGCGACGACAAGGCATTCAGGATCGTTACGATCAACGATAACCGTGCCGTATGCACCTTCTAGCTGTGCGGCGGTTTTATGCAATGCTTCAACTAAAGTATCAGATGTACGACGTTCCCATTCAACTAAATGAGCGATGACTTCAGTGTCGGTTTGAGATTCAAATACATAACCTCGCGCTTGTAGCATTTCACGCAACGGCTCATGGTTTTCGATAATACCGTTGTGAACAACAGTAATATCACCAGAGATATGTGGGTGCGCATTGATTTCAGACGGTTCACCATGCGTTGCCCAACGAGTATGCGCAATACCAGTTCCGCCAATAACCGCTTGTTGTGCAACTGCATCGGAAAGTTCTTGAACTTTACCTAAACGACGAACACGAGTTAAATTTTTGTCTGCATCGACCACAGCAACACCGGCTGAATCGTATCCTCGGTATTCTAAGCGACGTAAACCTTCAACCAATATTTCAACCACATCACGTTGTGCTACTGCACCCACTATTCCACACATTTGAATTCTCCAAATTTTACAATTATTTGTATTTGCGTGCAGCTTTCTGCTTGCTCACAATATTATTACTTTTTAAGATGCCCGAATAACTCGCACACCTTTAGATTCAATTGTCGCCATTTGTTCATCGGTTAAGTTTTCATCGGTTACGACTATATCGATTCGCGACCAAGCCAACTCTAAGTTAGGGATTTTTCGCCCTACTTTGTCCGATTCGATCATAACGATCACTTCTCTAGACACATCCGCCATCACTTGGCTTAGGTCTATTAGCTCATTAAACGTTGTCGTTCCACGAGATAAATCGACACCATCGGCACCAATAAACAGTTGATCAAAATCATAGGAACGCAATACTGATTCTGCAACTTTACCTTGAAAAGATTCAGAACGAACATCCCACGTTCCGCCTGTCATTAGCAGAGTAGGTTCATTTTCTAGGGCATTGAGAGTGTTCGCTACCTGAATTGAATTAGTCATCACAACTAACCCTTGTTTGAAATTTAATTCTGGGATGAGTGCACTGGTTGTACTGCCACTATCAATCACAATTCTATTGTGGTCATTGATTAGTTTTGCAGCAACTTTCGCAAGCTTAACCTTTCGAGTCGAAAGTTTATTGATAGTCGTCTCATTTATAACTTCTTTAGGTAAAGAAATAGCGCCACCGTAACGTCGTAATAAAAGGCCATTAACTTCGAGAGAAGCTAAATCTTTACGAATCGTTACTTCTGATGTATCAAACTTCTGAGCAAGAGTTTCGACACTCACTTCACCAAGCTCATCCACTAACTTTGATATTGTGTGACGTCTCAGTTGTGTGTTTCTTTTTGTCATAAAATGAAATCTTATAATTACAAAACGAAAGAATTATATTTCAATTGAAAGTTATTTGTCCATTTATTTTGAGCTAAAAATTAAAAATTTTGCACTGAAAGTTTGTCCTAGAACAACTCTGCAGAGTGATCTTGATCGGATTATTTGTTAGAATTCGCGCCCTAAAGAAAGTTAATTACAAAAATTACCGTTATTTTTTTGCAACTTTTCTCCTTTAACATAGGGAGAGTCAAAAAAATACAAAGTATAAGCCATAGCAATAACCTCAACAGGTAGTCGGCTTGTCGCTGTGCTGAATGATAGACTTTATACACATTAAAACGGCATAAGTTAGAAAAAGCGAGAGATGTAATTTACAACAAAATGTTGTCATTTTCTTTCTTATGTAGTTTAAACCGTAACCCAATATTTAGAATGTAAACATACTTACCGGAGAGTATCTTCCATGAAAAAGACCAAAATCGTATGTACGATTGGCCCTAAAACTGAATCTGTAGAGAAATTAACGCAACTTGTTGAAGCTGGCATGAATGTAATGCGCCTTAACTTCTCTCACGGTGACTTTGAAGAACACGGTACACGTATCAAAAACTTCCGTTCTGTAATGGAAGCTAAAGGTAAGCAATTGGCTATCCTTCTAGATACTAAAGGCCCAGAAATCCGTACTATTAAATTAGAAGGCGGAAATGACGTTGATCTCGTTGCTGGTCAAGAATTCACATTCACAACTGATACTAGCGTTGTAGGTAACAAAGACGTTGTGGCTGTAACTTACTCTGGTTTTGCTAACGACCTTACCGTTGGTAACACTATTTTAGTTGACGATGGTCTAATCGAAATGGAAGTTATCGCAATTACTGATACTGAAGTTAAGTGTAAAGTTCTTAACAACGGTGCTTTAGGCGAAAACAAAGGAGTTAACCTTCCTGGAGTTTCAGTTAAGCTTCCTGCCCTTTCTGAAAAAGATAAAGCAGACCTTAAGTTTGGTTGTGAGCAAGGCGTTGACTTTGTTGCTGCTTCTTTCATTCGTAAAGAAGAAGATGTTAAAGAGATCCGTGAGCTTCTAAAAGCTAATGGTGGTGAAAGTATCCACATTATCTCTAAAATTGAAAACCAAGAAGGCGTAGATAACTTTGATTCTATCCTTGCTGCTTCTGACGGTATCATGGTTGCTCGTGGCGATCTTGGTGTTGAGATCCCAGCAGAAGAAGTTATCTTTGCACAAAAAATGATGATCGAAAAATGTAACCGTGCTCGTAAAATGGTTATCACTGCAACTCAAATGCTTGATTCAATGATCCAAAACCCACGTCCTACACGTGCTGAAGCGGGCGACGTTGCAAACGCAGTAATGGATGGTACTGATGCAGTAATGCTTTCTGGTGAAACAGCGAAAGGTAAATACCCTGTTGAAGCGGTAACTATCATGGCTCAAATTTGTAACCGTACTGATAGCGCACTTAAAGCTGAACTTGGCGATCGCCTAGACAGCCCACGTTTACGTATTACAGAAGCTGTATGTAAAGGTGCAGTAGACACAGCTGAAAAACTAGCAGCACCGCTTATTGTTGTTGCTACAGACGGTGGTAAATCAGCTCGTTCCGTTCGTAAGTACTTCCCTACAGCAAATATTCTTGCATTAACTACTAACAAGAAAACTGCTGCACAATTAGTATTAACTAAAGGTGTTCGTCCAATCGTTGTTGATTCTATTTCGAATACTGACGATTTCTACGTAAATGGTAAAGAACTTGCTTTAAGCACTGGTCTTGGTAAAAAAGGCGATATCGTCATTATGGTTTCTGGTGCGCTTGTTGCTTCAGGCACAACCAATACCGCCTCGGTACACGTACTATAAAGCCGCTACTAATGGTAAGCCATTACAAACTGTAATCTACACTTACCGTTTTATTTTATAGCGAGATGTAAAAAGAGAGCTTAGTTAAGCTCTCTTTTTTATATCTATTCATTTTCTATTTGAAACTAAAACGCTTTGCCAAAGCAATAATAAATCAAATAGTTAATTAAACTAAGCCTTCAAAGCGCGTTCACCACGAGCAATACCGACAATTCCGCTTCTAGCCACTTCAACCACTTCTGTAACATCTGAAATCGCGTTCACAAAAGCATCGAGCTTTTCACTGTTGCCAGTTAGCTGAACCGTATATTGAGTTGGAGTCACATCGACAATTTGACCACGAAAGATATCCGATGTCCTTTTTACTTCTGTTCGAGCAAAACCACTAGCTTTCACTTTAACCAACATAAGTTCTCTTTCGATATACTCACGCTTAGTCACTTCTTGTACTTTAAGTACATCGATAAGTTTATGTAGGTGCTTTTCGATTTGCTCAAGAACCAAATCATCGCTGATAGTGGTTATATTTAAACGCGACAAGGTTTCGTCATCGGTTGGCGATACCGTCAGTGATTCAATATTATATCCACGCTGAGAGAATAGGCCAACAACACGAGAAAGAGATCCTGGTTCGTTCTCAAGTAATAGTGAAATTATATGTTTCATTATGTTCTCTCCGTTTTGCTTAACCACATTTTATCCATCGCTTCACCTTTAATTTGCATTGGATATACATGCTCGGTTTCATCTACCGTAATATCAACAAATACCAGCTTATCTTTCATATCCAATGCACGTTTTAATTCAGACTCCAATTCATCTGGTGAAGAAATTCTAATTCCAACGTGACCATAAGCTTCAGCAATCGCAGCAAAATCTGGAACAGAATCCATATAAGATGATGAATGACGGCCTTGATAAATCATATCTTGCCACTGCTTAACCATACCTAAGAATCGGTTGTTTAGGTTAATAATTTTTACTGGGATGTCGTATTGCAAAGCAGTAGACAATTCTTGAATATTCATCTGGATACTGCCATCGCCAGTAACAATCACAACTTCTTCCTCTGGCATGGCGAATTTAACCCCCATTCCTGCAGGCAAGCCGAAGCCCATCGTGCCGAGCCCACCAGAATTAATCCAACGACGAGGTTTATCAAATGGATAATATAATGCAGCAAACATTTGATGCTGACCAACATCGGAAGCAACATAAGCGTCGCCGTTAGTTAGTTTATACAGAGCTTCAATAACCTGCTGCGGTTTAATGTTATCAGGAGATTTTTGATAATCTAAACATTTGCGACTCTGCCATGTTGATATCTCATTCCACCACTTATCAATTACTTCAACATCATTGTTACTTTCTTGCTCATCTAGTAATTTCAACATGGCATTCAGTACAACATCGGCAGAACCAACAATAGGCAAGTCAGCTCTTATTGTTTTAGAGATCGAAGATGGGTCAATATCAATATGCATAATTTTGGCGTTCGGGCAGTATTTTTCAACATTATTGGTGGTTCTATCATCAAAACGAACCCCTACACCAAAAATCAAATCTGCGTTATGCATGGCCATATTGGCTTCATAAGAGCCATGCATTCCAAGCATACCTAACGAATTTTTGTGAGTCCCCGGAAAAGCACCTAATCCCATAAGCGTACTAACTACCGGTAAATTCAGCTTTTCTGCAAGCTGTAATAATTGATCATGACATTCAGAAATAATTGAACCTCCACCCACATATAGCACTGGTTTTTTAGCTGCTAACAAGGTTTTTAAACCTTTCTTAATTTGTCCTTTATGTCCCGATGTAGTTGGGTTATATGATCGCATCTTAATCGATTCTGGATATTCATAAGGGAATTTTAATAAAGGATTAAGCATATCTTTCGGTAGATCGACAACTACAGGGCCAGGTCGACCAGTTGAGGCTAAATAAAAAGCTTTTTTGATAATTTCAGGAATTTTTTTCGGGTCATTCACTAAAAAGCTGTGTTTAACGACAGGACGAGATATTCCGACCATATCGCATTCTTGGAATGCATCATTACCGATTAAAGTCCCTGGAACTTGACCAGAAAGAACCACCATTGGCGCAGAATCCATATACGCTGTAGCTATACCAGTAATCGCATTAGTGGCGCCGGGGCCAGAAGTCACAAGCACTACACCTGTTTTACCTGTTGCTCGAGCATAACCATCTGCCATATGCACAGCAGCTTGTTCATGCCTAACAAGTACGTGTTCTATATCACTTTTTTCGTGTAATGCATCATATATATCGAGAACTGAGCCACCTGGGTAGCCAAAGATATGCTCAACGCCTTGGTCAAGTAGTGAGCGAACAACCATATCCGCGCCGGATAACATTTCCATTCTATTGCCTCCTAATACGTCCAATCAACCTTTGCCGATAAGCCCAAAGTCGTCATCTCTGGCTTGTAACCAAAGACCTACTGATTGTCGTATTACATAGTTAGGGCTTATTCGTAGCCTAAAATACTGCGCTTTTAACGTTAGAGGTGAACTCTAGTAGTTTCGTTTAAAAGTGCAATAATCCATGAATCAGTATAAGAAATTCTCTTTTACTGTGAGTCTAATTTCGGACTTATTGCCTAGGAAATCAATAGTAAAAAACAAAAAAAAACATAAACACGAAAAGAAAAATAAATCAGAATTAAATGCTAAATTATTTCAATATTCACAGAAATACTAATATATTATTTTTCTCAAGGTAAGTTAAAAGCCCATTGATTTTGCTAAATCAATGGGCTTTTATCACAAAACTCAGTTATTGGTTTGAGTATTAATTACGAATCATGGCCTGTCTTTTTCTTATCAGTGTACATATCTTCGATTTCTACTTCATACCTTTCATGAATAACTTTTCTACGTAATTTCTGTGTTGGTGTTAATTCACCCTTATCCATAGAAAAAGCTTTAGGTAACAAGGTGAATTTTTTCACCTGCTCGAACTTAGCTAAATCCTTTTGCAACATTGCCACTCGTTGTTCCAGCATTTCGACAATGTGATGATGTTTGAGTAATTCAAGTCTATCTTTATATTTGATATTTAACTCGTTAGCATACTCTTCAAGAGATTCAAAACTAGGCACTATTAATGCTGAAACAAACTTTCTGGTATCGGCAATAACGGCAATTTGTTCGATGAAATGATCTTTCCCAATTGCCCCTTCTACGACTTGTGGCGCAATATACTTGCCTCCGGAAGTTTTCATTAATTCTTTAATTCTGTCGGTAATAAAGAGGTTACCATTTTCATCAAATTCACCTGCATCACCTGTTTTCAAGAATCCATGCTCATCAAAAGTGCTCGCGGTTTCTTCTGGCATTTTATAATAACCACGCATGACGGTTGGCCCTCGAACTAAAATTTCATTGTTCTCACCAATTTTAACCTGAGTATCAGGCATGGTTACGCCAATAGAGTCAGGATTAAATACATCATCATCCCAACAAGAAACCGTTGCGGTTGTTTCAGTCATGCCATAACCAAGCTTTACGTTAAGACCAATTGCATGGAAAAAACGACCAATAGTCGCGTCTAACTTCGCTCCTCCACACGGCATAAACTTAATATTGCTGCCGAGTAAAGATCGCAGTTTAGCTAGAACCAATTTATCAGCTAATTGATAGCTTTTTTTAAGCAGATAAGACGGCTGGCGACCTTCTTGTTTACACACTGAAACTCGGGCGCCCATATTGACCGCCCAAGCAAAAATCAGTTTACGATGGAATGGTGCCCTCGCTACTTTCTCATGTATTGCTGAAAAGATTTTCTCGTAGAATCGAGGAACAGCACACATAACGGTAGGACGAATCTCCCCTAAGGCGTCGCGCACTTGCATAGTATCTTGCAGGTAACAGTTGGTTGCTCCTTTGTAGAGTACATAAAAAGTCCACGCTCGCTCAAAAACATGTGAAAGAGGCAAAAAGCATAGTGAAACATCTTGCTCTGTTACTTCCATTTTTTGGTTATGAGCTTTAAAAGACGCCCCGATGTTTGCATAGTCCAACATTACGCCTTTGGGCTGTCCTGTCGTTCCAGAAGTATAAATTAGGGTAAAAAGATCATCATTATTAGCATTTTGTATTCTTGATACAAATTGTTCTTGAAACGTCTGTTTCCCTTGAGCTACAAACTCATTCCAATGGTATGCGCAAGGATGCTCTTTTAAGTCTACGTCATCACACATGGCGACAATAAGTTCTAATTTACCACATTGATCAAATAGATTAAGGGCAGAGTCGTACTGAGCCTGCTCACCGACAAACAGCACTTTAACGTCGGCATTTTGTAAAATGTAAGCCGATTGTTCTACTGTGTTTGTGGGATAAATAGGGACGGTTATTGCTCTAATTTGCAGTGCTGCAATATCGGCAATAGTCCAGCGAGGCATGTTATTAGAGTATATGCCCACTTTATCTTGAACATTTATCCCTTGGGCTAAGAGCGCCAAAGAAAGTGAGTCTAATTGCTCACCAAATTGTTTCCAGCTAATTCCTTGCCATATGTCAGAGACCTTGTGGCGAAGAGCAATTCGATCCCCACCTTTGGTAATTTGCTCTCGAATGTTTTTTATGAGGTGAAAATCTTTATTAGCCATTGTCTTTACCTTTGGCTTACACATGTAAGCTTAATCTGCGCACAAGTGTACATTCAGCATTAAAAAAGGCAACAATTGATGGTATTCAAATGTAAGCAAATTAGTAAATTTGTGTATTAAGTTTGATCTAAGATTGTTTTGAAAGGATTTAGGAAGCGGTAATTCTATTCCAACAAACATATCAGAAGCCAATAAAAGCCTCGGACGCTATTTAGCTCACCGAGGTCTTATTTAATATTCAAAACAAAAATTGCCTATGTTATGAACCTTTAGCCAGGGTTTCGCCACATATTAGCATTAATTGATCTCGCATCCATATGTGCCCTCTATCTTTTTCACTCGATTCATGCCAGCTCAAAAAACCTGAAATTTGTTTGTTTTCTAAAGGCAGATCAACAACTTTAAGATCAAGTTTAGATGATAATTTTTCCACTATCCAACGAGGAGCAACTGTAATCAGTTCGGATTGGCTAACAACATATAAAACATTACTTAAACTCGTCCCTTCATAAGAAGATTTACACTTAATATGCTTGTAAGCTTGTTCCGAAAAGCTGCGCAGCCCATTTATCATAGATAACTTAGCATGGTTTTCAGACAGTAACATTTGTTCTGAAATTGAATGTGCAATTCGTGGATGTGTAGAGGCCGCAACCACAACCAATTCATCATTAAAAATCTCGGTGCTACAGAAGCCTTGTTGATCAAAACTAATATAATCAATAACAAAATCAACTTCTTGATAGCGCATTTTTTCACTCAAATTCACATCAGATTCAGCATCTACATGTAATTGAATATTTGGAGCCGCATCCGCGATACCAGACAAAATCTCAGGAGCAAAACGTAGATCGCTTGGACTACAAATCGCAAGCTTAAATAACCGCGTGGAAGATTCAGGAGAAAATACCGAACACGGTAGTTCATTTCTAACCAACTGAAGTGCTTGGCGCATTGGGCCAAATAACTGTCGAGCACGTTGGGTAGGTTGAATTCCTCTTCCATGACGCATAAATAATTCATCATTAAACATGATTTTTAATCGCGCAACTGCGTTACTTACCGCAGGCTGAGACATGTTAAGATTATGCGCAGCTCTAGTAATATTTTGCTCTTGCATAACCGCATCAAACACAGTTAAGAGATTTAAATCTACACTACGTAACGTGGATTCAATTCGCTCACTAACGATAATATTGTCTAATTCATATTTATCTTGCATATGTTTACCTATAAGGTTTTTCTATAGCCATATGGTAACGGTCGCCACCACAATAGAGCGCTAGAGTTGTGATTAATATTTAAGCTTTGATAGAGCGGTATCGCTCGTTTGATGCAACTATCTACCAATCATTCTTATCTTTTCAATAACCTTTATAAATAATTACTTTGATTTACTTAAAAAGCAAAATAACCAATATAAAACAATAGTTTATTTAAAATTATTAATAGTTATAAAAAAGTATAAATAGCTTAAGTTAATAAATTTCACAGTGTGTATTTCATTCATGTATATAAAACAGCCGTACCGGAGTAGACTAATTGAAATTATGTATGGTTAGTAATGGCGTTAAATAAAATTAATATTTGTTAAATGCCTAGTTTGGTCATCTAACAACACAAAGAATAAAGATAAATCTTATTTAAGAGGGAGTAATAAAATCTGAGAAATGACTGATTATTGTGAAACGAAAATAGATCATTTTGAAAAAATAAAGCGGCGACTTACATTCAAGCCAGCCACCTAATTACCATTGGATGAGAATTTAATTTTATTACCTATGATTTAGGCTAACATTAAATCAATGCATAACTTGGGAAGTCGACTTGTTGCCAAAGCTCGGTTTGAAGTTGCTCACTGGAAGTCCAATGTCCTTTGAGGATCCAATCAACGATTGATTGCGCAACGTCAGGATAAGTAACACTTTCCGCCTCGGAGACATCTAACCAAGCTCGTATAGCGGTAGAATCAAGATAGTCCATCGAGTGTGCTAGTCCAAGATGCTCTAATGTCGCTACATTGCTTTCTTGTTCAAATTGCCCTGTTAAAGGTTTTAGAAGCAATTTTTTTCCTATCGACAAGGCTTCGGAAGGTAACTCAAAACCGCCATTTGCAATAACACCTTGGCACCGATGTAAATCTTTTTGAAAGGCACTATGCGATGTTTTTTTAAATTCTATATTTTCCAAGCAACTCGGTTCAGTAATGTCAGGGTGATAACAAACAAATTGAGTCTGAGTAAAACCGAGTAGTACGTCAGTAATTTCATTGACACTTTCAAATGGCAGGTAAACTAAAACATCCTTCCCTTGTTCTATCGTGTGGCTGTTTCTATGCACTATTGGAGGCAAAATCGGTTGTCCAAAATGATACCAATGTAATCCAATATGGAAATCTGAAGGGGCAAAATGCTGAATTATTTTCCGGTCTAACCAACGATGATTTTTTTTCGGTACAGCGTATCGAAATGCATTCTGATGACTAATACCAATACAAGGTACTTGCTGCCGTTTCGCAGCCCATGCGGTAATAGGTTCAAAATCATTGAGGACCAGATCATAAGACGAAAGATCTAAATTGTTAATCTCTTTTATGATCGGTAAAGAGGCCGCTGCGAGTGCGGTTTTAAAATAATCGACTTTTCCTTTATTGGTAACAAAAGTAACCCCTTTCCTCGTTTGATACGAGCGGAACTCCTCCATAGAAAAATATTTATTCTCATCTCGACCAGAAAAAAGAAAATCGACGTCAACATCTCTTTCTTTTAAAGCACACGCCATTGCTCTCGCTCTTGCGATATGTCCGTTACCAGTACCCTGAACTCCATATAATATTTTCATTCTCTAGCCTCCCACAATCTGAAGAGCAAGCGTGGCACTGCCGATTCCTAAAATTACGCCAACCAATACATCTGTCAAAAAATGTACGCCAAGCAAAATTCGAGAAATACCAATAAGGCTAGCCCAAAGAAAATAGATAACATAAAATTGTGGATAAAAATGACCTAAAAGGGTTGCCATAACAAAAGCGGCAGCGGTATGACCAGAAGGTAAGCTGTATTTATCTGATGGTTTAATAAATGAGGTTAATTGGCTAGAAAATTCTTCAGGACGCTTACGCTTAAAACTATTTTTAGCAAACCAATAAATCGGTAATTCAATGGCAAAAGCCAGTAAACCAACCACAAGAAATATCGTGCCTAAGTCTTTATCTACCCCCCAAGAAATAAGGCCTATTATTCCATATAAATGACCATCTCCGGTATGAGAGATAGCTTTACTGACTCGAGCAACGTCTTGATTAAATCTATGCTGCAAAAAAAGTAACGAAACGGCTAAGTCAAATCTAGCAATCGGTTGTATAGCACGCATTCCCTTGTCCTCATAAATAACGTCATAGGACTAACTTATGGGATAAAAATGACAAGCAGGTGACGCTAATTTATACAAATGATGACAATATCATATTAACTATATGACGACGCTCTCGCATTCTGCAATATTCACTCTGCCTATAGCTAAATTATAACTTTCGCCGTAATAGCATAATAGCAAAGACTAAAAACAATAAACTAGGCGCAACAGCACCAACCACTGGCGGTATTTGATAAACTAAACTCAAGGGTCCAAAAAATTCACTGGATATATAGAAGGTGAAACCAGCAATAATACCAGAAATAATTCTTGCCCCCATCGTCACCGTCCGTAGAGGTCCAAAAACGAAAGACAACGCCATTAACATCATTACAGCAATGGAAAGAGGTTGAGTTACTTTCCGCCAAAATGCCAACTCATATCTCGATGCATCTTGTTCGGACGCTTTAAGGTAATTAACATAATCATATATCCCTGATAGGGACAACTCTTCTGGTTTAACTGTGACAATCTCTAATTTGTCTGGCTCTATTGTTGATTTCCAATCGTAGGTTTTAAGCTTCTCTTTTGACAATTGTACATTATCTTTCATGTTCGTTAATTCGACATTTTTCATTTGCCATATATTGTCACCAACATAGTTCGCTCTTTTAGCATGAATAATTTTATTCAGGCTGTTATCGTTATCAAACTGCCAGACAGTCAATGCTTGCAACGATTCATCGTTAATACGCCCAATATATATGTAATTGTTCGCATCTTTCGCCCAAACACTACTGCGAACCGACACTATTGTTCCACCTGAAATAGACATTGCACGTGATTCTCTCGCCATTTTAATGGTTTGCGGTGAACCCCATTCACCCAAAGCCATTACCATAACCATCAATGGAATCGCGGTTTTTAAAACCGACAAACCAACATCTAGTTTTGAAAAACCAGACGCTTGCATTACGGTTAATTCTGAACTAGAAGCAAGCATTCCTAACGCAATCAATGCACCAAGTAATGTTGCCATAGGAAAGAACATTTCAATATCTCTTGGTACACCAAGTAATACAAAATAAAGTGCTTGAATTAGATCATAAGTACCGCGGCCAACTTTTCTTAGCTGTTCCACATACTTAATAATGCCAGACAACCCCACTAGAGTAGATAAAGTAAGGAAGGTGGTGGCAATAATCGTCCTACCTATGTAGAGATCTAGGATTTTAAACACGTTTAGCCAACCTTCTTTGTTTAAAATTATCTATAACACGCCTAACAGCAATACTGTCCATATAATTCAGAATGAGCCCAGCAAACAGCAAAGAAATATTAACCGGCCACATACCTATCAACACCGATAAACCGCCGCTCTCAATGCCCGATTTACTAGCACTAAGCGCAAGAAAATACGTCATATAAATCAATATTGCTGGCCCCATCTTAGCAAATCGTCCTTGGCGCGGATTGACTGAGGAAAGAGGTATAACGATAAGCGTTAACAATGGAATGCAAGCAAATAACGAGATACGCCACTGAAGCTCAGCTTGAGCTTTTCGTTCAGCGCTATTAAGCAAACTCAAAGTAGGCAGGTCATCCCAGTCTCGACCTTTCTCTTGTACTTCTCTTTGGCCAATTAATGCATCGTATTCTTCATAATCTGTGATCATATAATCCAGCCGACTTGGTATTCCTTCATACCGAGCACCATCATAGAGAGAAAGAATCTGCCTACCATCATCAAGTTCTTTAGCTAAACCCGAATCAGCAATCATCACACTCGGTCTCAGAGAATCTTTAGATACAACCTGAGCGACAAAAACATTGCTCAACTTTTTATCTTTCAAATCGCCAATAAAGACTACTGCCGACCCGTCTGGCGTTCGTTGAAATTGGCCTTTTTGTAGAAGATCAACACTATTATCTGCCGACAGTTGTTCCAGTGTTTCAGCACGCTTATCTAGCGCCCAAGGAGTTAACCATAAACTATTAAATGCGGCTAATCCCGAGGTAATTAGCGCCAAATAAAGCGCCGCTTGAACCAGAAATTTATTACCTATTCCTGTTGCATTCATAACGGTAATCTCACTTTCAGCGTATAACCGGCCAAAAGTAATCAAAATTCCGACAAAAATACTTAATGGCAAGATCATTCCTGCCATTGAAGGCATATTCAAAGCCACTAAGGTAATAATCAAGCTCGCAGGAATATCTCCATCAGAAGCTTGTGCAAGAATACTGATAAATTTCTGACTAAGAAAAACCAAAAAAAGTACGAAAAAAATCGCAATTTGGCTTTTGATTGTCTCTCGGATCAAATATCTGACAATAATCACGTTAAAAGACCCTATAGAAAACTTGTTTTTTTGCTTTAATCACTATAATTTCTCGATGAACCTTTTATTTTTCAAATTTAGACCAAATATTACTTAGGTTAATTCATTTTATTTTAGTTCAAATTAGAACAATGTAAGCAACGATTATCTAACATTTAGTTCTGTTTGTCTTTAACTTGTAGGAGTTTACATGGAGTTCAGTGTAAAAAGTGGCAGTCCAGAGAAACAACGTAGTGCATGTATTGTTGTGGGCGTATTCGAACCTCGCCGCCTTTCCCCTGTGGCAGAACAGCTTGATAAGATAAGTGACGGGTATATTAGCGCGTTACTTCGTCGTGGAGATCTTGAAGGGAAACCAGGGCAAGTTCTTCTTTTGCATCATGTACCCGGTGTTTTATCAGAACGAGTATTGTTAGTCGGTTGCGGAAAAGAACGTGAATTAGGTGAACGCCAATATAAAGAGATCATTCAAAAAACAATTAGCACATTGAATGAGACGGGCTCAATGGAAGCGGTGTGTTTTCTCACAGAACTTCACGTGAAGGGAAGAGATACTTATTGGAAAGTGCGTCAAGCCGTTGAATCAACTAAAGATGGACTATATATTTTTGACCAGTTCAAAAGTAATAAACCTGAAACACGTCGACCATTACGCAAGCTAGTTTTCAATGTACCAACGCGTCGAGAGTTAAATTTAGGTGAAAAAGCAATTAATCATGGTTTAGCCATAGCCTCTGGCGTTAAAGCTTCGAAAGACCTGGGCAATATGCCACCAAATGTTGCTAACCCAGCTTATTTAGCGTCACAAGCACGCCGCTTAGCGGATGATTATGAATCAATAACATCCAAGATCATTGGCGAAGCAGAAATGGAAAAACTGGGCATGACCTCGTACTTAGCCGTTGGTCGAGGATCTCGCAATGAATCGATGATGTCAGTGATGGAGTACAAAGGTAATCCTGATCCTGATGCCAAACCGATTGTTTTAGTTGGTAAAGGGTTAACGTTTGATTCTGGTGGTATTTCACTTAAACCAGGTGCTGGTATGGATGAAATGAAATACGACATGTGCGGTGCTGCATCGGTTTTTGGTACTATGAAAGCTCTTGCAAAATTGTCGTTGCCAATCAATGTCGTTGCTATTCTCGCTGGCTGTGAAAACATGCCAGGAAGTAATGCATACCGTCCAGGAGACATCCTCACCACAATGTCTGGGCAAACGGTAGAAGTTTTAAATACCGACGCTGAAGGACGCCTAGTACTTTGCGATGCTCTTACTTATGTTGAACGCTTTGAACCAGAATGTGTTGTCGATATCGCAACATTGACAGGTGCATGTGTTATGGCTCTTGGTCATCATATTAGCGGCTTAATGTCTAACCACAACCCACTTGCTCATGAATTAATTAATGCATCTGAACAAGCTGGCGATAGAGCATGGCGCTTGCCGATGGCGGACGAATATCACGAACAGTTACAAAGTCCATTTGCAGATATGCAAAATATTGGTGGGCGTCCAGCAGGAACGATAACCGCGGGTTGTTTTTTATCTCGTTTTGCAAAAAAATACAACTGGGCTCACCTTGACATTGCAGGTACGGCTTGGAAATCAGGCTCGGCTAAAGGTTCAACAGGTCGACCAGTATCGTTACTTGTTCAGTTTTTACTGAATCGTAGCGGCCAAGAAATTGAAGAGTAAGCATTTAATCTAAAAAAGGCCGAAAGGCCTTTTTTTAGATCTCACAATACAAATTTATAACTCTCATTTATGATTTTAGATACCAGCACTGTTTTTTGTTAAAATTCGACAATTGTTGTGTATGACAAAATACCGGCTTATTTCAAAAATGCCGGTTTATTTAGGCAATACTATTTTCAGGTTTACTGCGCATGAATACGGCTACTTTTTATATCGTTCAACCTGATTCTCCTCAATGTGACGAACTAGGATTTCAAGCCTATGTTTTATTTCTTCTAAAGCACTTTAGTGAACAAGGCGTCAAACTGTATGTTAATGCAGAAAATAAAGATGATTCATTATGTTGGGATGAACGATTATGGCAACAACAACCTAATCTATTTTTGGCACACAACTTAGTCGGTGAAGGGCCAAAAAATGGTACGTTAATCGAAATAGGCCACTCCGAATTAAAACCAAGTTGGAATCGTCAACTGGTGATTAATTTGGCGAAAGATCAGACAAACTTTGCCGGAACCTTTGCTCAAGTGATAGACTTTGTTCCTTATGATGAAAAAGCGAAGCAAAATGCCCGCGAAAGGTATAAAATTTATCGCCAAGCTGGATATCAAATGCAGACTATTGATATCAACTATCAACACTAATTTATGATTTTATGCGGTTATTATTTTTAAAATAAAAGCGACATAAAATTTTTATTTTTCGGAATCAACCAAAAGTACCCAGTTAACGACGCTATGGAAAAGACATACAACCCGCAATCAATTGAGCAGTCTCTATACCAAACATGGGAAGAGAAAGGCTATTTCAAGCCACACGGTGATACATCTAAAGAAGCTTATAGCATTATGATCCCGCCACCGAATGTAACCGGTAGCCTGCACATGGGACACGCCTTCCAAGATACTATCATGGATACCTTAATCCGTTGTGAACGTATGAAAGGTAAAAATACGTTATGGCAAGTTGGTACTGACCACGCTGGTATCGCAACCCAAATGGTTGTAGAGCGTAAGATAGCTGCTGAAGAAAACAAAACCAAACACGACTACGGTCGTGATGCGTTTATCGATAAAATTTGGCAATGGAAAGCAGAATCGGGTGGCACAATAACTCAACAACTACGTCGCTTAGGTGCTTCTGTAGATTGGGAACGTGAACGCTTCACTATGGATGATGGTTTGTCTGCTGCCACTCAAGAAGTCTTTGTTCGTTTATATGAAGAAGATTTGATCTATCGTGGCAAACGTCTGGTTAACTGGGATCCGAAGCTACATACCGCGATTTCAGATCTTGAAGTAGAAAACAAAGACAAAAAAGGTTTCATGTGGCATTTCCGTTATCCATTAGCCGATGGAGCAAAAACAGCGGATGGCAAAAATTATATTGTTGTAGCAACTACTCGTCCTGAAACCATGCTTGGTGATACAGGTGTTGCTGTCAACCCTGAAGATCCTCGTTATAAAGATCTCATTGGCCAGTTTGTTGAACTTCCTATTGTCGGACGCTTAATTCCTATTGTAGGCGATGAACATGCCGATATGGAGAAAGGTACTGGGTGTGTAAAAATCACTCCTGCTCATGATTTTAACGATTACGAAGTTGGTAAACGCAACAATCTAGCTATGATCAACATTTTCACGTTTAATGCTGAAATTCGCGATCAAGCAGAAGTTTTCACCGCTAACGGTGAAGAAAGCGACTTATTCAGCAGCGATCTCCCTGAAAAATACCACGGTATGGAACGTTTTGCTGCACGTAAAGCCATCGTTGCCGAATTTGAGCAACTTGGGTTGTTAGGCGAAATTAAAGACCATGACCTCACTATACCTTATGGCGACCGCGGTGGTGTCGTTATAGAACCAATGCTTACCGATCAATGGTATGTCCGCACTGCACCGCTTGCAGAGCCAGCAGTAAAAGCAGTTGAAGATGGTCAAATCCAATTCGTACCAAAACAATATGAAAATATGTATTTTGCGTGGATGCGAGACGTACAAGATTGGTGTATTTCTCGTCAGCTTTGGTGGGGACACAGAATACCAGCTTGGTATGACAATGAAGGAAAAGTTTACGTAGGCCGAACGGAAGAAGAGGTTCGCGAAAAACATAACCTTGCTCCAGTCGTTGTGCTTCGTCAAGATGATGATGTTTTAGATACTTGGTTTTCTTCCGCTCTTTGGACCTTTGGTACTCAAGGTTGGCCAGAAAATACAGAAGCAATGAAAACTTTCCATCCCTCAGAAGTCTTGGTATCAGGTTTCGATATCATCTTCTTCTGGGTTGCTCGTATGATCATGATGACAATGCACTTTATCAAAGACGATAATGGACAACCTCAAATTCCATTCAAGACCGTTTATATGACAGGTCTTATCCGCGATGAAAATGGCGATAAGATGTCAAAGTCTAAAGGTAATGTGCTTGATCCTATTGATATGATTGATGGTATTGGCCTTGAAGAGTTAGTAGAAAAGCGTTGTGGCAATATGATGCAACCAAAGCTAGCGGCTAAAATAGAAAAAAATACTCGTAAAACCTTTGAAGGTGGTATCGAACCATACGGAACCGATGCTCTTCGTTTCACTCTTGCTGCAATGGCATCGACTGGACGTGATATCAACTGGGATATGAAACGTCTAGAAGGTTACCGTAACTTCTGTAATAAATTATGGAATGCAAGTCGCTACGTATTAATGAATACCGAACAACAAAATTGCGCCACGCAATTATCGGAACAAGAAATCACTAATCTTGATTTCTCATTGGCTGATAAATGGATTGAATCCCAATTCCAACTTGCTGCCAAAGATTTTAATGCTCATATCGAAAACTACCGTTTAGATATGGCAGCGAACACCATCTATGAATTTATCTGGAATCAGTTCTGTGATTGGTATTTAGAGTTAACGAAACCTGTTCTATGGAAAGGTTCTGAAGCGCAACAAATGGCGACTCGCTACACGCTAATTACTGTGCTTGAGAAAACATTGCGTCTCGCTCACCCTATTATTCCATATATCACTGAATCTATTTGGCAAAGCGTAAAACCTATTGCCAATGTTGACGGTGAAACTATCATGACTCAAGCTTTACCTCAATTTGATGCTGATAGTTATGATGAAAAATCGGTTACTGATATTGAATGGGTTAAAAGCTTCATTTCTTCAATCCGTAACCTACGTGCAGAATATGATATTGCGCCAAGCAAGCCATTAGACGTCATGCTTAAACCTGCAGATGATACCGATACAAAACGTTTGCAAGATAACCTCACCGTTATCCTATCACTGGCAAAATTAGATAGCGTTCACGTTCTTAGCCAAGATGAAGAAACACCCGCTTGTGCAACTGCACTTGTGGCTAAATCTGAGCTACTAATACCAATGGCTGGTCTTATCGATAAAGATGTAGAATTGGCTCGATTAGATGCTGAAGTGAAAAAAATTGAAGGTGAAATAAAGCGCGTTAGCGGTAAGCTTAACAACCAAGGTTTTGTTGCCAAAGCACCAGAAGCAGTTGTGGCTAAAGAGCGTGAAAAACTCGAAGGCTATAAAGAGACGTTAGTGAAATTGGAAGAACAAAAAACAACAATAGCAGCACTTTAAACAGAATTGCTGAATTTAAAAAACGATAGCAACCTTTAATCATTCGCTATCGTTTAGAAAGTGGCGTTTAAACGTCACTAACAGCAAAAAATAAAAAAACGCTCGATGAAGTTCATCGAGCGTTTTTTTATTTTAACTAATCAATGAACCTGATTCATCGTTCAAACCTATCAAATTAATTATCATATTTATCTTGCCTAAATGATAATAATTATCAATACTATTTAGATGCTAAGAATTAATCTATTTTATTTGAGAGGATACAGCCATGATTAAAACAATGACATTTGCCAGCTTACATTTCACTATCGCCTTAACGGTTGCTTATATTTTAACTGGCGACTTTCTACTTGGTAGCTTGATCGCAATGATAGAACCAAGCGTGAATACTGTCGCTTTTTATTTTCACGAAAAAATATGGGCAACACTACCTTTCTTAAAAAGAAATGAAGATAAAACTCGCGTGAAAACAGCTAGTTTTGCATTCATCCATTTTAACGTTGCTTTCCTTGTGACATATCTTCTAACAGGTGATGCATTTATTGGGGGAGTAATGGCAACAATTGAACCGAGTATCAATACAGTCGCCTACTATTTTCATGAGAAAATCTGGCTTCGTAGACATGAATTAATGACCACCAGTGGAACAATAGCAATAAAAACTGCATAAATTAGTTATTACTGATACTACCACTTCTGATTCGCTTTCCTCTCTATTGACTTTATTAGGATATGAAATCATATTAGTTTTATATCCTATAAAAGTTTAATAATTATAATGAAAAAATTACAACTAAGAAAAGCCTCTAGAGATCTTGTTCGTAGCTTAGGTGCTTTAGAAACACACTATGGAAATTTTAGTTTACCGCCTGTTCAAGTTCACACTCTCGTAGAGTTAGGCCAGGAAAGGTTAACCATCAGCCAAATCGCCACAAAACTGAAAATTGACCGTTCTAATGCTCAGCGTACTCTTACTTCTTTAGCCAAACAGTTGCTTATTGAATCTATTACCAATCCGAATGATGCACGATGTCAATTGTATCGCTTAACGGAAAAAGGTCAGCAGATTTTAGACAGTATAGAGAGCTCAAGAAACAAACAAGTTCAAGCAGTTATCGACCAATTTGACAACGATGAACTCAACCTGATTGAATCAAGTTTAGCTAAGTATATTAAAGCCCTCTCCCTTTCTAATATTCAATGTAATTACAATATTCGCCCTATAGCACCAAGCGATAACGAGATAATTGCAACAATTATACGAGAAGTATCTTCTGAATATGGTTTGTCTGAAGACAAAGGGTTTAGCGTCGCCGATCCGACTCTTGATTCTCTTTATCAAGTATATGAAGCAGAAAAAAGCCAGTATTGGGTGTTAGAAAAACAAGGTAAAATCTATGGCGGTGCAGGTATCGCGCCAGTTGCTGGCGAAAGTGATATTTGCGAATTACAAAAGATGTATTTTCTTCCCGAAGCAAGAGGTAAAGGGCTAGCAAGAACGATCGCTGTAACATGTTTTAAACAAGCAAGGAAAATGGGATATTCGAAGATGTACCTCGAAACCACAAATGCCCTAGTAGAAGCCGTTGCTTTATATCAATCACTTGGTTTTGAGGTAATCGATGAGCCAATAGGGAATACTGGCCACACCGATTGTGAAATTAGGATGCTAAAAATATTATAAGTAAATGGGTAGGCAGGTTATAGATTGTCTTCAATCAACAGCATGCTTTAACCAACAATGACAATATCAGGGGTTCAAATTGTTTCACTATGAATAGGGTAATGCTCGGCATTACGGCTAGGATGTAGCCCGACTTGATGAGTATGCTTTTGCTCATCAAGTTCGACTTCGAGTAAATAGCAAAAGTTTTCTTTGGCTAACTTTGGGGCATCAATTTGAAAAAGTGCAGTGACATGATTAACCCGAACATCTAGTGGAATTTGATAAGTAACACCGTCAAATTTTATTGAGGCAGAAACCAGACCGGCAGCATATACCTTATAAAAAAGTGTCACCTTAAACTCACAACCACCACCATGATGCCAAATCTGCTCAGTAGTGACATAATCTAAGCGAACATTACGAATAAAATCTAAATAAGGTGTTTCCCATATCCCTAATCGATTATCGCGTTTGCGTGGCAACTGCCCACCTAGGGTACATATTTCATCATCTTCAAATAACCAATCGTCATCTTGATCTAAAAATAAGATTTCAATGCGATTTCGGCCTAAACGCAAATGTTGTTGAATATCTTTTCGATAGCACATTTCACTGCCATCACAATCGAACACAGCCTCGCCATTGACCCTTACCTCCGCATAATAGTCTACCCCTCCAATAACGAGGTCAACCACCGGAAATATAAGCATATTCTCAGTCACTTCAATATCATGCATTAAATGCCACTCTTGTTGTAAAATTTGCGACTCGGTTAAGTGACTTGGTAAAACTTGGCTAAAAGGCGCAGGAAAAGAGAGATCATCTTGCGGTAAAGATAGATCGGTTAAAGGTGATAGTTGCCAATGTCCTGAAAGGGGTAATTGCATAATATACTTGCGCTAGATCAATTTATTATAGTATACGTAATAAATTATCCGCAGCATATTCTTCTCTCTGGAATAGTAGAATAGAGACCCATAAAATTTTGATCTCCATTCCAAATAGTTTAACTAAATATTAGTTATTGGCATAACTTAAACTGGGCAATTAATTGGCTTTGTTCCGACGATAATTGATTGAGAGATTCACTATTTTGTGCCGCCTCTTTTGCATCATCTGCGATACTCAACGTCATATCCGATATCTGTACAATATTTTTTGCTACATCTTGTGCTACTGCTGTTTGTTGTTCAGAGGCAGTGGCAATAGAACGACTCATTTCGTTAATATGCGTTAAACGCGCTAGCATATCTTCTAAAGATTCATTGGTTTCATTCGTTTGTTTAACTGATTGCTCTGCATGGACTAAATTATTTTCAACAATACCCACCGCTTGATCTGCTTTTTCTTGCAAAGTATCTATCATCACACCAATCTCATTGGCTGATTGTTGCGTTCTGTTTGCAAGTGAACGAACTTCATCAGCAACGACAGCAAACCCTCGTCCATGCTCTCCAGCACGAGCAGCTTCAATGGCCGCATTCAAAGCCAACAGGTTAGTTTGCTCCGAAATAGATTGTATAACGGTTAATATTGCGCCTATTTGCTGGCTTTGACTAGACAATTGACCAATGACTTGTGTTGCTTCATCAAGTGAATCTTGTAAACGCCCAACAAAACGCAAGTTCTTTTGCATATTATCCATATTAGAATGTGCTTGTAAGGTCACTTGATCGACTTCATTGCTCGATTGTGCCGCATGAGAAGCCACTTCGTTAATAGCTTGCTCCATTTCTGTTACCGCAGCGGCTATTGAATCTGTTTGTTTACTCTGTTCAGACACTCTTTGATTGGTCTTTTGACTCATTGCATGACTTTCATCAGCAACGCCACTTACTGTTTGTGCTGAGGATTGAATTTGTGAAATTAAACCACTCAACTTATCCCCTAAACTGTTTACATTTTCTGCAATTAATCCCAATTCAGACTGATAGTTTTGGTTGATTTTATGAGTTAAATCTCCATTTGCTAGCTTATCAATCGCTAGCATAATATCGGACAAAGGCTGTTTGATTGAACGAACAACGGTGACAGTAATAATGATTGCAAATAAAATCGAAATAACGGTCAGCGCTATATTCAAAATAAATAGATCGGATGATTCTTGTTGCGCATTTTTAAGAGCCGATTCAGATATGGCTCGAATCTTTGCACTGATATCGCCAGACTGATAAATTAATTGATCGACCTCTTGTGCAATTTTTGCCAGTAGTGCGATGCTTGTTTCATTTAGTTCAATATATTTAATGTGCTGCTGTAATAAGCCTTTTTCATTAGTAATATTAAATTCAAGTAAATCACGATACAAAGCAATTGAACTTTCAGAGTTTGGCATTGCTTTTAAAATCGAGTCTACCTTGCCATTAAACCCTTTTAAATGAGCTAATAACTCAGTCTTTGGCGCTTCGATACCCTCTTTACTGTTCACCGTTAGCACTTTTTGCAAATAATCCGCAGCACTTTTCCCTTGTATGAACAAGTATTCAAGATCCCAAGCAGACTGTTGATTATCGTCTGCTTTGGCGCTCGCGATCAAATCATTAATATCCGACTCAAAAAATAACCATTCATCGTCAAACTTTGTAAGTTCACTAGTGGAAACCGACCGGGCAAGAACTCTTCTATCATGCAAATTTAAATGCTCGGAAGCATCGTCTAAGAATACATTTGCTCTGTCATTTAACTCGGTTAGCTGATTGGCGATATTTGGATAGTTATCAAGCTCTGATTCAAACAGTGATACGGTTTCAAAGTAAGCTTGCTTCGCCACATTTAATTCCGACCGCAATACTGCTCTCTGCTCTTCTTGGTTATTATTCGCATGAACTAACATCGAACGATTAACGTTTTGCAAATGCTGACCAAGAACATTTGAGCGATCAAGTAACCCCGTTAATGTTGAAGCCGTAAGCTTCAGCTGTTGTGACATATTTACTTGGGAAAAATAAGCAGACGTACTAATTGCTAGTGCAAAGAGTGTAATGGTAATAAATCCCAGCCTAATTCGCTGAATTAAAGATAAGTGCATGAAAAACCTCGTCGCGATAAAAGCAATAAACAATAACAATCCATTGTTATCTGATATCTTATATCGGCATACATTAAAGATAGTTTAGTAAAATTTACAAATTAAAGATCATTTATAAACCCAGAAAATACTCTTAATTATATATAACACTAAATACACTGAAAACAACAATAAATGCGTTAAAAAAGCAGTAAATATACGGAAATAAACTATAAATGTATTAAAGGTAAGCAATAAAAAAGGGCACTAAAGCACCCTTAAAAATAGGAGAATTAATTATTATTGATCTTCTTCTTCTTCCTCATAATCGGCATCATCACCTTCATAGAAGGTTCCCCAGCCATCATAAATGATGTCATATTTTTCCGCTAATTCGACTAATTTAGCAACTTGTTCATCTATTGCCTCAGCATTTAAGGCTGATTCCATTGTAGCATCACAGCAAAGTAATCGGTTACCATCTTCATCTTCTGTTTCTTCCGCTTCTAAAACTTCAAATCCCATTTTAAACGCTTCAACCACCGCTTTTTCTAATGTTTCAAAGTTCTCAGCAAATAGATGATGTTCGATATCATATAGTGCATCCGGATCACTTCCATCTTGCAAAAGAGCGTCAATAATCTGCCTTGTATCTTCTTTTTGAATTTCAATGAGTGCTTCAACAGATAGGTATTCATCTTCGTGAGACATATATGTACTCCAGATAGTAAATGAGCTAGTTAAAAATAAGGTCGTTAAGTTGCCGTGAAATATGTCACGGATCGACCTTAAATGCCACCTCGAATCATAGCTTGATGATGATCTATTTGCTAAGCACACTCTATTTTCACTTCTAGCGGCAATATTCAGAACAAAATCATGTTTATTCTATTTAATACTAATGAACAAAAACTGCGTTAATATGATTATTCAAAACAAATCTTTCATATAGCCACACCGCACAAGAAAATTATTTTTTTTCTTTAAAATCAATAAGTAAAATATTTAACTTGTAAAATAACTGACATACTCAGTATTTTTTTTTAGCATAATCAATCAAATTAACCTTTCGCTAGTAAAAGGATAAAATTTTATTTATTGATAAAAAAATAAAATTATAAGAATTAAAAACCAAAAAAATAATTATAGACAATATTTAAAGTTACCCGTTAAATTTGCAACTTATCTAGAAGCTTGTCATAAAGACAGGATAATAATTGTTGTAAGGATACAAAATGAACCAGTTGTACGTGGGCTCAGAAGTAGGTCAACTACGTAGAGTGCTATTAAACCGACCAGAAAGAGCACTCACCCACCTAACGCCATCGAACTGTCAGGATTTACTATTCGATGATGTTCTTGCTGTTGAGGCTGCGGGAGAAGAGCATGATATTTTTGCTAAAACACTACGAGACCAAGATGTTGAAGTTCTGCTTTTACATAATCTTTTAGTTGACACTCTTGCAATCGAGCAAGCAAAAACTTGGCTTTTACTTAACCAAATTTCTGATTTCAGGTATGGGCCAACATTCGCCAAAGATCTAAGAAACTATTTAGCGGAAATGGATAATGAACACTTAGCAACCATTCTACTAGGTGGATTAGCTTATTCTGAATTGCCGATTCAGTCATCTTCCATTTTGCCTAAGATGAACAAGGCTCTTGACTTTGTTATTGAGCCACTCCCAAACCATTTATTTACTCGTGATACATCCTGTTGGATCTACGGAGGTGTCTCACTCAATCCAATGATGAAAGCTGCACGTCAAAGAGAGACGAACCATTTAAGAGCGATATATCGTTGGCATCCCATTTTTGCAGGAAGTGATTTTATCAACTACTTTGGCGACCAAGATCTACATTACGATAACGCTAACATAGAAGGAGGCGATGTACTGGTTATAGGCAAAGGTTCGGTACTTATTGGTATGTCGGAACGAACCACAGTACAAGGGGTTGAAAATTTAGCTGCCAACCTATTTAGATCGGGCCAAGCAAAGCAAGTTATTGCGCTAAATTTACCCAAACATCGATCTTGTATGCATCTAGATACCGTAATGACTCATATAGATGTGGATACATTTTCCGTTTACCCAGAAATTATCAATGATAAGTTAGAAACATGGTCTCTTACAGCCAAAAATGATGGGGGAATGCACGTTCGTCAACTACCTAATTATATTACCGCACTAGAATCGGCATTAGACGTTGATCAACTCAAGTTAATCACAACAGGTGGCGACAATTACGAAGCAGAGCGAGAGCAGTGGAATGACGCTAACAATGTGCTTACCGTGAAACCAGGAGTGGTGATTGGCTATGAACGAAATGTTTACACCAATGAAAAATATGACAAAGCAGGTATCAGCGTACTGAGCATTCCTGGCAACGAGTTAGGTCGAGGTCGTGGAGGCGCTAGATGTATGAGTTGCCCAATAGAAAGAGACAATATTTAACCGTTCCTAATTATTCAGCTTAGCAAGCTACTTCTGTCTGTTTAAGCACTTTATTGCTTTACATTAAAAAAGAGGTTGGTATTTGATACCAACCTCTTTTTATTAACATAACGCACACCAACGCAATATCCTCTGTCTCATTATTTATCCAATTTCTAACTTGCTTTTCAAGACTAAAGCCTTGCCAGAAGCATATATTATTGCAAAATTTAAGAATATTTATTCACTTTTACCTCGTAATACGTTACATATAGGCAATTGAAGTGAGCTGTCTATATAAAATCATCTTAGTTAAGCCACTTCCATTCAAATTTTTAAGGGGGAACTATAATGGCTTTTAATCTTCGTAACCGTAACTTTCTAAAATTATTGGACTTTACACCGAGAGAAATTCAATATCTTTTAGAATTATCTGCCGATCTAAAGAAAGCTAAATATAGTGGTTATGAACAACCCCGCTTAAGTGGTAAAAATATTGCTTTAATTTTTGAGAAGTCATCCACTCGTACTCGATGTGCATTTGAAGTAGCCGCTTATGATCAGGGCGCACAAGTCTCCTATATTGGTCCATCCGGATCACAAATTGGCCACAAAGAATCAATGAAAGATACGGCTCGCGTATTAGGTCGAATGTACGATGGCATTGAATATCGTGGTTTTGGTCAAGAGATTGTCGAAGTGCTTGGCGAAAATGCTGGTGTACCAGTTTGGAATGGACTGACTAACGAGTTCCACCCAACCCAGATTCTTGCCGATTTTTTAACGATGTTAGAACATGGTCGTGGTAAAAAATTACATGAAATGACTTTTGCCTACCTAGGCGATGCTCGTAATAATATGGGTAACTCTCTTTTAGTTGGTGCTGCAAAAATGGGGATGGATATTAGATTAATAGCACCAAAACAATTCTGGCCTGAACAGAAACTTGTAGAACAATGTAAAAAAATTGCTCTCCAAACCGGCGCATCAATTACCTTAACCGAAAATGTTCAACAAGGTGTTAAGGATTGTGATTATTTATATACTGATGTTTGGGTTTCTATGGGCGAATCGGAACAAGCTTGGGAAGATCGCGTAAAATTAATGACGCCTTATCAAATCAATATGGACACCATCGAAGCTACCGGTAATCCACAGGTTAAGTTTATGCATTGTCTCCCTGCCTTCCATAATGATGAAACCACTATTGGTAAAAAAATTGCTGAAAAGTATGGTATGTCAGGACTAGAAGTTACAGAGGATGTATTTGAATCCGACTATTCTATTGTCTTTGATGAAGCAGAAAACCGTATGCATACAATCAAGGCAGTGATGGTTGCTACCCTCGGTCAATAAACATAATAACTATTGTTCAACTCTCCCAGTTCAATAAGCCAAAGCGAATAAATTCGAGCTTATTGGACTGTACAAATTAAAACTCAACCACTTGATATAAAAAGAAATAACAACAAAAAAGACTAATCAAAAACATCAATGTAATGCATTTCACAAACATTCCACGTAATCGCTTGCGTTCACATAAAAGCCGAGTATAATTGCCGCAATTTATCGAAATAGAGATAGAAAATGGCCGTTATTACTGTTAAATGTCAGGTAATCAACCGACTTGTATCGGTGCTATATTCTTTTCTATTTCTACTATTTTTGAATTAGCCTCCTTAATTAAGGGGGCTTTTTTTTGCATGAAAAAAGTCAAAAAAAGATTTCTACCAACCTTAGAGGGAAGAGCATCATGGCGAATTCGCTGTTTAATAAACACATTATTTCCATCCCAGAGCTTGAACGGAATGAACTAGAACTCATTGTAGAAACAGCTGGCCAATTAAAATCGAAACCTAACCCAGAATTACTAAAAAATAAAATCGTCGCAAGCTGTTTTTTTGAACCCTCTACCCGTACTCGCCTCTCATTTGAAACGGCGGTTCAACGTTTAGGTGGAACCGTTGTTGGTTTTGATAATGCGGGTAATACATCATTAGCAAAAAAAGGGGAAACATTGGCTGATTCTGTACAAGTCATTTCATCCTATGTTGATGCTTTTGTTATGCGCCACCCTCAAGAAGGTGCGGCTAGACTCGCTTCTGAGTTCTCCAACGATATTCCAGTTATCAATGGTGGAGATGGCGCAAATCAACACCCGACACAAACCTTACTGGACTTATTCTCAATCTATGAAACTCAAGGTAGATTAGACAACCTTAATATCGCGTTTGTCGGTGACTTAAAATATGGTCGTACGGTGCATTCACTCACTCAAGCGTTAGCGAAGTTTGATAATAATCGATTCTTTTTTATCGCTCCAGAAGCACTCGCTATGCCAGATTATATCTGTGAAGAGTTGGACGAAGCCAAAATACCCTATAGCTTGCATATCGAGATGGATCAAGTCATACCGGAACTCGACATTCTTTACATGACTCGAGTTCAAAAAGAGCGATTTGATGAATCTGAATACGTACATATAAAATCAGCATTTATTCTTTCAGCTAACCAACTTTCTACAGCACGAGACAATATGAAAGTTCTGCACCCATTACCACGAGTAGATGAAATAACCACCGACGTTGACGCAACCAAACACGCTTACTATTTTCAACAAGCTGAAAATGGTGTTTATGCGCGTCAAGCCCTACTAGCATTAGTTCTGAATAACGATCTTTAAGCGAGGCATAAAAAATGGTAAACAAAGCACAACTGCAAGTAGAAGCAATTAAAAATGGTTCCGTTATCGACCATATTCCTGCTCATGTAGGCATTAAAGTTCTCAAATTATTTCAGATGCATAAAAGCGAACAACGCATTACTATGGGACTAAACCTACCATCATCGGCATTAGGCGCCAAAGATCTGATTAAAGTTGAAAATGTTTATATTTCGGAAGAGCAAGCAAATCAACTCGCGCTGTACGCACCGCAAGCAACGGTAAATCAAATTGAAGATTACGAGGTCATTAAAAAATTAACCCTCTCTCTTCCTGATAAAATAGAAGCTATATTCTCTTGTCCAAACAGTAACTGTATCAGTCATGGCGAACCCGTTGATAGTAGCTTTAATGTCATTAAGAAAGCCGAAAAAATTCAGTTGAGATGCAAATATTGCGAGAAAGTATTCTCTCGTGAAATCGTCACCGAGAGAAGCTAACAACTAAGAATGGTTTAAAATAGGGCACAGTAACGCTATAGAATTATTCCTAGCAACAAAAGCTTTGACGAAGCCTAACCGATTATTGCAGACTAATGCCTTCACATAGAACAACAATATAAGAAATATAAAGGATATAAAATGACTAAAGTACTTCATACTGAACAAGCACCTGCCGCTATTGGTCCTTATGTTCAAGGTGTCGATCTGGGTAATATGGTAATGACTTCAGGGCAAATCCCAGTGATACCTGCTACCGGAGAGATTGTTTCAGATGATATTGCCAAGCAAGCTCGCCAATCCTTAAATAATGTGAAAGCCGTTGTTGAGTCTTCTGGTTTATCCGTCTCTAACATTGTTAAAATGACTGTTTTTGTTAAAGATCTCAATGATTTTGCTGCAGTTAATGAAGTTTATGGGCGATTTTTTGATGAACATAAAGTGGCCAACTATCCTGCTCGCTCTTGTGTGGAAGTCGCTCGTCTGCCTAAAGATGTCAAAATTGAAATTGAAGCTATTGCGGTACGTTAAGATCCAACACTCTAATGACTCGCTAAAACATAACGCTTGGATAGAATTAAAGTGCCAATAAAAAATAAAGAGTGCTAAGTGCAC